>JASHQZ010000070.1 GCA_030038835.1 candidate division FCPU426 bacterium | reverse complement strand
CCGAAAACGTGGATGGGCACGAAGGACGTCACCGTGGTACCCGCGTTGACGGTGACTGAGGCCGCGGTCTGGGCTCTCCCGGACAGGGGCAACCCAAATCCCAGCCATGCCAGGCCCAAGGCCGCGGCGGGTATTTTGAACGATTTAAGTTTCATGAAAGTTGGTTTGATCAAAGTGCGACCTCAGCGGTTATTGGCCAAAACCGCGAGGCCATCCCGTTCCATTCAAGGGCAGGAAGTATTTTCGGCTAGTTTTTAAAGGTTATCACAAAAGGTTGGGTTCTTCGAGGTTTTGGAAGCGCTTTTATGCAATCCACGGCAAAAATGGGTGCGGGGACAAAATATTAGTTCCAAATCTCAAATAGTTAACGCTGAACGAGCAGTTTGAGGATAGTGCGTTGGACCTGGGCTCCCCTTCGTTCCTCCACCACCACGTAATAAAGCCCGTCGGCCACGTTGCCCAGCTGGTTCCAGGAAAGGCTGTAAGTGGTCTGCCAATTGTCGGGTTCCCCTTGGCCCGTGGCCAGGTTGTCGTTCTCGTAGATCTTCCGGAATGAAACAGTATAAACCTTCAGGGCGACCGAATCGGCCGGAGTGGAGAGGGTATGGTAGAAGGAGACGGGCTGGCTTACGTTTTTCCAAGGGTTGGGCCAGGGAATGTCGTTACTAGGGTTGGGGGTGTTGGTGGGCGTGGGCGTAAAGGTGGGGGTGCAGGTGTTGGGATAACCACAAGGGGTGAAGGTGGAAGTGGGGGTGGAGGTGGGCGTTGGGGTCGAGGTCCCGCAGCCTGCGGTATTGACGTTGGCGCTAAAACCGCTGCTGGAAAAAGGAACCCCTCCATTCCTCAACTCGATGCCGGCCTCAATGGCCCCAAGGTACCAGGTGGATTGGATATAACCCCGGGTGACGCTGTCCTGGAAAAATGCCAGTAGGTTTTCATTATTAAATTGGGTGATCGGGCTGTTGGCCATGTAAGCGATATAATTCCAGCCGACATATCCCTCATTGATGTTCCAGGACTGTCCGTTAATCGTCACATTAGAGGCTTGAGGCGATCCGCCGGGACCCGTGCCGGGCATGTAATCCATCCAGATCATCAATTCGGCGCTGTGGTCGTTGAGGTTGGTGCTGGGGCAGAACCAAATGTCATAGGCCGCGTCCCAATAACCCGTATTCGTGGGGGAAATAGTCCAGTTGCTGGTCACGCAGGTGAGGCTGCTCACCTCAATGGGAAGGTTGGTGCCCGGGCTGCAGCTTCCCGAAGCTTGGCATCCGTAAACGATGGAAGGGTAGCTCATCACGGTATTGCCACACTCAAAATTGCCCGAGGTGACCGTAAAATCTCCCGTCGTGTTGTTGATGGAAACACATTGCGTAGCTTGCGGAAATGGGCATTGGGGGGTGGGGGTTGTGGTGGGGTTACTGTCCAAATTCCAGTAATTAGTTTGTACGTAGTAAGAAGGAGTGCTGGCGGTATCGATTGTCAGGTATTGGGCACAAGTGGTGGTAGCGCCGCTTTGGGCAAAGGCCCTGGAAGCCGCCAAGCCTGTAGCCAGGAGCCCCAATGGAAGGATGTATATCGATTTTCTCAAAGGTCGCAAGATTTCTCTCGATGAAGAAAGGGTAGCCCCAAAACGTGCAGAAACTATGCCATTAAACCGGGCTAAAAAAAATTAAAAAGAGCCTCCGAGCGCCCCGGGAAAGCGCTTTTCCTGAATTTTCACCTGCAACCAAATATTCTAAATTCCCCCATCCGGTTTCGACGAAAAAAAAGGGGCTTTAGGGTGGGAATTTCTGACATATTTCGCAGGGCGGGACAGGTCCGTGACATGTCCCGCAAAGTCCTAATCCGGGCTGGCCAGCCAACACTGGCCGCGCATCCATACGGGTCCACGGGGACAGGCTTTCGAGCCCTATAATGCGCCCATGGAAAAACCCGAAATCTTGGTCCTGGCCGCTGGCAGCCTGGGAGATGCGCTTCTGACGCTACCGGCCCTGCGGCTCCTGCAATCCCAAGGGGAGGTCACCGTAGCGGGCACCTCCCCCTATGCCGCGCTGGGCGAGGAACTCCTGGGCATCCGGCGGTCGATCCCCCTGGACCCCCTTCTCCAGGAACTGCTCACGCCCGGACCCTTGGATTCCTCCACCCGAGATTTTCTGCGGACTTTCAAGGAAGTCCTTTTTTTCCTAAAGGAAAAAGACGAGGCGCTCCTTCAAAAACTCGTTTCAGCCAGGGGCATCCAGGTCCATTTCCCGCCCAAGCCCTTCCCGGAATTCCTGCAGGAAGGCCGGTGGGCCGCCGAGTATTGGCTGGAAACCGCCTCTCCCGATCCGCTGCCGACCGATTCGCCTTTTCGCCGATCCAAGCTTCACCTGGGTGAAAGCCTCCGGCAAAAGGGCGCGGAGATACTGGGCTCCTTGGGTCTGGTGTCGCCCCTGGTGATCCATCCCGGCAGCGGCAGTCCTTCCAAAAACTCCCCTCTCTCTTTTTTCCGCGAGGCGGCCCAAAGGGCCGGCGTCGAGGCCAAGAAGCAGGTCTTAGTGGTTTGGGGAGAGGCGGAGGAAAAGGATCTCGGGCGCATCCGGGAAGCCTTCGAGGATTTGGGCCATGTGAAAATCCTGTCCGCCATCCTTTCGCTCAAGGATTTGGCGGCTGTTTTTTCGCGTTCCACGGCCTACTTAGGCAATGACAGCGGCGTCACCCAACTGGCCTCGGCCTGCGGCTTGAGGACCTTCGCGGTCTTCAACTCCACCGACGCCCGCGTTTGGGGGCCCCAACAGGCCATCATCCTGGCCGCCCTGCAAAGTCTCTACCAATAAAGCGGTTTTCGAT
>JASHQZ010000010.1 GCA_030038835.1 candidate division FCPU426 bacterium | reverse complement strand
GCCAAGGCCGACAGAATCGAGAGACGGTCTTGCAGGGCGGAAACAAAAATGTGGCATAGAGCAGGTCATATCAAAACCTGACCCAAATCATGATTGGGCCCAAAAAACTTCACGGCACCTCGAACCAAACCGTTGCCAGGGGTGGCAGGGACACCAGCACCGAATAGGGCTGACCGTGCCAAGGGACCGGTTCGGTGTGAACACCCCCGTTGTTGCCGAAGTTGGACCCACCGTAAAGGTGGGAATCGGTATTGAGGATTTCGCGGTAAAAACCCGGTTTGGGAACGCCCACCCGGTAGCCGCCGCGGATGACCGGCGAAAAATTGCCGGTCACCAGGATTTGCCGGCCCCTTGAGGGGGACTTTCTTAAAAAAGCCGCCGCGTTATCGTCCGCGTTGTTGGCGTCGATCCACTGGAAACCCGAAGGTTCCACGTCCGCCTCCCAAAGGGCGGGATGGCTCTTGTAAATCCGGTTCAGGTCCGACACAAGGTTCTGTATGCGCCAGTGATCCGCCCATTGGGTGAGGTGCCAATCCAGGCTTTGCTCGTGGTTCCACTCGTAGAATTGGGCGAATTCCCCGCCCATGAAAAGCAGCTTCTTTCCCGGATGGGCCCACATGTAGCCGTAAAGGGAGCGCAGGTTCGCGAACTTTTGCCGGCGGTCCCCCGGCATCTTGTCGATCATGGAACACTTGCCGTGCACCACCTCATCGTGGGAAAGGGGCAGGATGAAGTTCTCGCTCCAGGCGTAAAGGAAGCCGAAGGTCAGGTTGTTGTGGTCGTAACGGCGGTAGACGGGGTCGCGGCTGAAGTAGAAAAGCGTATCGTGCATCCATCCCATGTTCCACTTGAACCCGAAACCCAGCCCGCCCGTGTAGGTGGGCCGGCTCACCCCCGCCCAGGCCGTGGATTCCTCCGCGGCCATGATGACTCCCGGAAATTGGGCGTGCACCAGTTCGTTGAGGTTCTTCAAAAAGCTGATGGCTTCCAGGTTTTCATTTCCGCCGAAGGCGTTCGGGACCCACTCCCCCTCCTTGCGGCTGTAATCCAGGTAAAGCATGGAGGCCACGGCGTCCAGCCTCAGGCCGTCCACGTGGTACTCGGACAGCCAGTAAAGGGCGCTGGACAAGAGGAAGTTCCGCACCTCGTTGCGGCCGAAGTTGAAGACGTAGGTGCCCCAATCCGGGTGTTCCCCTTGCCGGGGATCCAGGTGTTCGTAAAGGGCCGTACCGTCGAAGCGGCCCAGCGCGAACTCGTCCTTGGGGAAATGCGCCGGTACCCAGTCCAGGATGACGCCTATGCCCTTTTGGTGCAGGTAGTCCACCAGGTACTTGAAATCGTCCGGCGGGCCAAACCGGGCCGTGGGGGCGAAATAAGATGAAACCTGGTAGCCCCAGGATCCCCCAAAAGGATGTTCCATAACGGGCATGAATTCCACGTGGGTGAAGCCCATTTCCTGCATGTAATCGGCCAATTGGGATGCCATCTCGCGGTAGGTCAGTGGACGGTTGCCTTCCTCCGGCACCTTGCGCCAGGATTCCAGGTGGATTTCGTAAATGGAAAGGGGCTTGCGCAGGAAGTCCCCCTGGGCCCGGTTGGCCATCCATTCCCGGTCGTTAAATTCATAACGGGACTTGTAAACCACTGAAGCGGTTTTGGGCGGTTTTTCCGTCGCGAAGGCGTAAGGGTCGGCCTTGAGGAGCCGGTGGCCGCCGTGGGTGCGGATCTCGAACTTGTAATTCATCCCCTCGGCGATTTCCGGGATGAAGAGTTCCCAAATGCCCGAACTTCCCATGCAACGCATGGGATGCAGGCGGCCGTCCCATCCGTTAAAATCCCCAACCACCGAAACCGCCTTGGCTCCCGGCGCCCAAACCGCGAAGGACACTCCCTCCACGCCCTGGTGGGTCCTGAAATGGGCTCCCATTTTCTCGTGGAGCTTCTGGTGGCTTCCCTCGCCCAGGAGGTGAAGATCCACTTCCCCCAAAGTGGGCCAGAACGCGTAGGGGTCCCAGTAGGTGAAAACCTTGTTGCCGGCGTATTCGGCTTGGACTTGGTAAGGGCCGGGATCCATTTTTGAACAGCGGGCTTCAAATAGACCGGAAGGATGGACCCGTTCGGCGTTAATGGAATTTTTGGCGAGCAGGATGGTTATGGCCCGGGCATCCGGCCTGAAAACCCTGATAACGGCGCCTTCTTTTTGGGGATGAATGCCAAGGATGGAATGGGGATCGCCATGGGAAAGCGATAGGAAACTATCCAAGGCGACTTTCGGGATCGACCCGGAAAATTTTGCGGGTGTGGGGGCAGGCTGTTTCTTTGAGCGTGGTGGCATTTTATCAACTCAATGTTTCAAAGGTTTTTGATTCTGCCGACGGCTGACTACTGGCAACCGGCGGCTGCCGTTAGGCCACTTCAATCTCATCCGCATGCACCGTTTTTTTCAACTTTTCGTTCTCGGAGAGCAGGAGGTCCGTCTTCAGGTCCAGCAGATCGGAAAGTCCCGCCAGCTTGTCGAATTGCAGGGACCTAAAGGCCGCCTCGAAAACCGTCTCCTGGGCCAGGTAGAGGTTGTATTCCAGGCCCAGTTTCTGCGTCAACTGCACCACCGCGATGGCGGCCCGGATGTTTTCCTCCGTGGCCTTGTCCACGGCCATTTCCACGATTTCCGTGATGAGGTTCCGGAAGGTGTGTTCGGCCACGAAGCGGTCGATGCGGTAACCGTGGCGGGTGACCTCATCGGCCAATGAAATCAAGTTGCGGTAGGCGTCCGGGTCCTTGAACCATTCCTTTTTCTGGATTTCCTCCTCGAAAAGCTTCCCAAAGGTGAACTCGGCCGCGGCGCGGATTTCCCTCGGGAGTTCGAAGCCCACGGACTGCAGCATCTCCAAGTTGCGCCGGTTATCCTCGTAAAGGCGCACGTATTGTTCGGAAAAGCGCTCCACCAGGCTGCCGAAAACCTCCTTGAAGATCTTCTGCCGGCTTTCGGGAAGCAGCTGCTCCACGCCGAACTCCTCGGGCCCGAATTCCTCCTGCATGAGCCTTAAAAGTTTGGGCAGGGAGACCAGGTAAAACTGCTCCCAAAGGTGCCGGGCGGACTTTTCGAAGTTTTCCTGCCGCAGGTAGGGCCGGATGGCGCCGTAAAAGTCGATGCCGCCCAGGTGGAGCCCCGCGAAGGCGTAACGGAAATGCTGGCGGGTCATGGCCTCCTGGAGCAAAACGTGTCCGGTCATGAGGGTGAAGCGGCCGTGTTCCTCCTTTCGGGCGTCCAGCATCTCGAAGAGATATCCCCCCGCTTCCCCCTTCTCGGCCACGTGGTTGACCAGGGAGGAAATGCCGAGGTGGGCTACCACGCCCTGGGGTGTGACGCGGGTGGGTTCTGCGAATCGACGGTACACGTCCGCGCCCGTGCCGAATTCGGGGATGTTGCTTTGGGCCTCGGAAAGGATGTCCAGGAAAGGCTTTTCCGGGGACTCGAATCCCAGGGTTTCCAACAGGTCGAAGATACGGGCCGCGTATTTCATGACCTGGACCGTCTCAATGCCCGAAATTTCGGTGAAAAACCAGCCGCAGCTGGTGTACATCAGCATGGCGTTGCGCTGGATTTCCAGGTGGATCAAGGCCTTCACCTGCTCGATCTCGGAGAGCTCCCGGCCCGCGTGCCGGGCGAGGAATTCCTTGCGGGATGCCTGGGGGTCCAGCACCAGGCGGATGTAGTCGTTGCGGGCGTCCCAGGGGTCGGTAAAGAGCCTGCCCCGCTCCCCCTCGAAATAGCCGTGCACCTTGTCCCGTAAAAAGTCGAAGGCCTTGCGCAGGGGGCCCCGCCACTGCTGGCTCCAGCCTTCCCGGCCGCCGGTCTGGCAGCCGCAGTCGCGGTACCAGCGGCCCACACCGTGGGCGCAACTCCAGGAGGTACCGTTGCCGTCCGGCCCTTTCTTGACCTCCACCTCCCACGTCGGAGGATGCTTTTCCAGGAAAGCCCCGTAATTGGTGATCCAGTATCCACCCTGGGCGGCTTCCACCTTCAAGGCGTAGGCTAGGCTTCGATCGCCGA
>JASHQZ010000069.1 GCA_030038835.1 candidate division FCPU426 bacterium | reverse complement strand
TCAGTTTCTCAACGATCTTGGGGTTGGCGTCCCAGACGGTCATTCCCTCGTATTCCTTGACCCGGCCGTCGTACCTTCCGGCCTCATCCACGGGTGAATAGACGGGAAGGTTGTACTTCAGGCCGATCTCGTAGTCCTCCCGGCCATGGCCGGGCGCGGTATGCACCAGGCCCGTGCCGGCATCCGCGGTCACGTGGGTTCCCACCATCACCAGCGAATCCTGGTCCAGGAAGGGGTGCCGGGCCACGGAACGGTCCAGGGCCTCACCCCGGACTTCATCCAGGATCTTGAAATCCGTGGATTTCCAGCCGCACATGGCCGCCACTTGGGGCAAAAGCACCTTGGCCACGATGTAATAGGCGTTCCCCACCTGGGCCGAGGCCCCTAGCCGAGGCCCATGACTTGGTTGTGCCGGTTCCAAAGGGGAACCGGCCACCTGGAGGGTCACGTACTCAAAATCCGGATGGACGGAAATGCCCAGGTTGGCCGGAAGGGTCCAAGGGGTGGTAGTCCAGATCAGGAACGATAGGTTTTGCCGGGGAGTGTTGGGAAAAAGGCCGTCGGGCAGTTTCTTGACGGGAAAGGCCACGGTCACGGCCAGGGATTCATGGTCGTCGTATTCCACCTCGGCCTCGGCCAAGGCGGATTTGCACACCGGGCACCAGTGGATGGGCCTCAAACGGCGGCTCACATAGCCTTCCTTCACCAGGGTGGTCAGGGCCCTGACCAGGGAAAGCTCGTAAGCTGGGTCCATGGTCTTATAAGGGTTCTTAAAATCCCCAAATACGCCCAGGCGCTTGAACTCCTCCAACTGGCGGGCCAGGTATTTTTCGGCGTACTTTCTGCATTCCGCGCGGATTTCCACCTTGGACATCGTCTTGGCCTTAGGGCCCAGCTGTTCCACCACTTTGTGCTCGATCGGCATGCCGTGGCAGTCCCATCCCGGGACATACGGTGTGTCGTGGCCCCTCAAGGCTTGGTACTTGACGATGATGTCCTTCAGGACCTTGTTCAAGGCATGGCCCATGTGGATGTCGCCGTTGGCGAAGGGCGGGCCGTCGTGCAGCACGTATTTGGGTGCGCCGGGTTTTTCAAAGGTCCGGCCGTAAAAACCCAGCCCTTCCCAAAAGGGCAGCCGGGCGGGCTCAGTCTGGGGGAGGTTGGCCTTCATGGGGAAGGAGGTCTGGGTGATGTTGAGGGTGGACTTGTAATCGGCCATGTTTTTCTGGGTTCCCGTGAAAAATGAAGGGAAAGCTTATCAAAACAGCCTGGAAATGTTTAGTCTTTTTTGGGTTTTGGGGCGTTAAGAAAAAACCGCTTTGGATCAGTTCTGGACCCGCAGCACGCTGTTGTCGCCGCCCAAGCCGTCGTGGACCCGCTCGGGGCAGTTGGGGTCGGGGATCCACTCCGCGTCGTCCAGGACGAACTTGTAGTGGTAGAGGCCGGGGTTCAAGGCGATCACGAACTGGAAGCTTCCGTCCGGCTGAAGGGCCATGGAGTCCGCTTCCTTGTCCCAATTGTTGAAGTTGCCCACCAGCGCCACCTTGGAGACCTGCCGGTAGGGCCGGTAGGCGAGAGTAATCTTGATGGGCGGCTCAAAGGCCACCACGCGGTTGCGGCCCTTCGACTTTGCCTGGTAAAGGCTGTTGTCGGCTTTTTTGATCAGTTCATCCTCGGTGGCGGCGTCCACCGGGAAAGTGGCCACGCCCGCCGAAAGGGTGATCTTGCCCAAGGGCTGGGATTGCATGCGGTCGAAAAGGGTCTCGGCGGTCCTTTGGCGGATCCGCTCGGCGAGTTCGGCCGCCCGCCGGCGGCTTGTTTCCGGCAGGATGATCACCATTTCCTCGCCCCCATAACGGGCCACGATGTCCACCTCCCGGGCTTCCTGCTTGAGGATGTTGGCGATTTTCTTCAGGACCTCGTTGCCTGCCGGGTGGCCGTTGGAGTCGTTGTATTTTTTGAAATGGTCGATGTCCAGGATCACGAGGGACAAAAGGCGCTGGTACCTCTCCGCCCTCAGCCGCTCCTCCCTCAGCCTTTCCAGGAAATAGCCGAAGTTGTAAAGGCCGGTCAGGCGGTCGGTGATGGCCATTTGGCGGGCCCGCTCATAAAGAAGGGCGTATTCGATGGCTAGAACGTCCTGGCCGCCCCCGTCCTCCCGCAGGCGCATGGCGCCCTCGAAGAATACCAGGCCCAGCCGGTTCAAAAGCATGGAAACCTGGCCCACCGCCTGGAGGTGGGCGGGGGCTTCTGGCTGCCTTTCAGGCGCTGGCCCCACGATCTCGCGTACCGCTTCCCCCACCGCGTCCCTCATGGAAAAAAGCAGGAACACCATGTCGGTGGAGGTCATCTGGTGGTTGGCCTGCAGGGCCTTGAGGTGGGCGAGGATTTCCTTGAATTCGGCGTCCACCGCCTGTTCCACGCTCCCGGACCTCTCCACCAGGGCCACCAAGTCCAGGATCAAGCCGCGGACCTCGTCGAACACCCCCGAATCCCCGCTGAAAGCGTCCAGGCGGGTGGATAATTGGCGCGCCGAATCCCGCCAGCGGTTCTGCAGTACGGCGTCTTTTTGCTGGAGCAGTTGGGTGAGCTTGATGGGCCGGGTTTCCATGGGTGTTTCCATTCGGGGATAGGGATGAAGGCGGGGGAAGGGTGTTGGGAACTGAAGTCTTATTTTTTAAGGATTTCCCGGTAGAGTTCCAGGTACCGCGCTGCGGAGGCGTCCCAGGAGAAGTCCTGCTGCATGGCGCGCTGTACCAGGCCTTTCCAGAGTTTTGGCTGGTGGAAAGCTTCCACGGCCCGTTTGATGGCGAACAACAGTTCGTCGCCTCGGTAGTTGTCGAATACGAAGCCCGTGCCCTTCTTTCCGTCCGTCGAGAGGTTTTCCACCGTGTCAGCCAGCCCTCCCGTGCGGCGCACGAGGGGAATGGTGCCGTATTTCATGGCGATCATCTGGCCCAAGCCGCAGGGCTCGAAACGCGAGGGCATGAGGAACAGGTCGCTGCCCGCATAAATCATCTTGGAGAGGCGTTGGTCGAACCGCAAGGCGGCCGCCATTTTGGACGGGAACCGGCCCTGCAAATCCTCGAAGAGGGAATGGTACCGCGGTTCCCCCGTCCCTAGGACCACGAATTGCACGTCCAGGGAAAGGAAGGCCTCGGTGATTTCAGCGATCAGGTCCATGCCTTTTTGGTCGGTCAGCCTGGAAACCAGGCCCACCACCGGCACGCCGGGCTTAAACGGAAGGCCCATTTCGGACGCAAGCTTCCTTTTGGACTCCGCCTTTTTCTCATGGTTCTTTACCGTGTACTGGGCCGGGATTTCCCTGTCTGTGGCGGGGTTCCACTCGTCGTAATCGATGCCGTTGAGGATGCCGTGGAGGTCCGGGGAGCGGGACTTGAGCACCCCTTGCAGGCCGTGGCCGAACTCGTCGGTTTGGATTTCCTCGGCGTATCTTTCGGAAACGGTGTTGAGGGCGTCCGAGTAAACGAGCCCCGCCTTAAGGTAATTCACCTGGTCGTAAAACTCCATCTTGTCCGGGGTGAATTCCTCCCAACCGATGCCGGTCATCGGCAGAACGTACTTGGGAAAAAGCCCCTGGTAGGCCATGTTGTGGATGGTAAAAAGGGTCCTCGTGGAGGCGTAATCCGGGTCGTCCCGGTAAAGGGTCTTGAGGTAGGCGGCGGCCAAGCCGGCCTGCCAATCGTTGAGGTGGAGGATGTCGGGTTGCCATTTAAGGGCCTTGGGCATTTCCATCACGGCCCTGGAAAAAAAGGCGAACCGCTCGGCGTTGTCGTGATAGTCCCCCTCGGCGGTGCCGTAATAGCCGTCCCGTTCGAAATAACGGTCGTTTTGGATGAAATACGCCGTCGCGTGCGTATCGCCCAGGCGGGTGGAAAGGACATCCGCGCTCATTTCCCCCATGCCCATGGGGACGCGCAGTTCCTTGACTGCGACCCTCAATTTATATTTCTCGGGGGAAATACTGCGGTATTTAGGCAGCACCACCGATACCTCGCACCCCAATTTCAGCAGCGCGCGGGGCAGGGCGCCCACTACGTCGGCCAAACCGCCCGTCTTGGCGAAAGGGACCACTTCCGAAGCCGCCAAAAGGATTTTAAGGGGGCGCCGGGATGCTTGGGCTTCCTTCGGGGAAGGCATGGAACGCGCTTTGGGTTTTTTCACGGTTTTTCGCGGCACGGAGCCCTCGCCCTGCGTTAAGAACCTGTAACAAAACCCGTTGGGTGGAACCCCACGGGCAAGCCCGGGGATTTCAATGCGGTGTCTTTAAAAATATCCCCCCTCCCGCGGGGGTTTGGGGGGAGGTTGTTACAAGCTCTAAGTGATAAAATCGTCAAATGCGGCATTATAGGGTCCGGTGGGAGGGTGTCAAGGAAAGAGGCGAAAAAGGGGCGCAACAGGATCAATTGTGGAAATTTAAAACGTTTCTAAGGGAGGGTCCAGCGTTTTTCCAAGTCTTCCGGGCCGATTTTGGACTTTGCTTTGAGGGCGTCCTCCACCAAATCCCGGAGACTTGTTTGAATTTTGCGGCGGGAT
>JASHQZ010000068.1 GCA_030038835.1 candidate division FCPU426 bacterium | reverse complement strand
AGGTGTTCAGCGGGTGAACACCTGAGGGGGGCGGGTGTTCAGCGGGTGAACGCCTGAAGGGGGTGGGTGTTCAGCGGGTTAACGCCTGAGGGGGTTGGGTGTTCAGCCGGTTAACGCCTGAGGGGGTTGGGTGTTCAGCCGGTTAACGCCTGAGGGGGTTGGGTGTTCAGCGGGTGAACACCTGAAGGGGTTGGGTGTTCAGCGGGTGAACACCTGAAGGGGGTAGGTGTTCAGCGGGTTAACGCCTGAGGGGGTTGGGTGTTCAGCGGGTAAACACCCAAAACCCAGGAAAGGGGCCTAGCTACCCAAATCCCCATTCCAGTAGCATAGGCCGCATGAACCAAGATACATGGACGGCTGTCGACCATTACCTCAACCAGCGGCTCCTGCCCGCTGATCTGGCCCTGGAAGCGGCCTTAAAGGCCGCCGAAGCGGCGGGATTGGACCCCATCAACGTGGCCCCCAACCAGGGGAAGTTGCTCCACCTTTTGGCCAGGCTCCGGGGCGCCCGGCGCATCCTGGAGATCGGCACCTTGGGCGGTTACAGCACGATCTGGCTGGCCAGGGCATTGCCCCAAGGCGGAAAATTGGTGACCCTGGAGATCAATCCCAAGGCCGCGGAAGTGGCCAAGGCCAATTTCGTCCGGGCGGGCCTGGACAAGGTGATCGAGTTGAGGCTGGCCCCGGCCCTGGATTCGCTTAAAAAATTGGCGGGGGAGGAAACCGGGCCCTTTGACATGGTCTTCATCGACGCGGACAAACCGGCTTATCCCGATTACCTCACCTGGTCCCTGAAGCTGTCCCGGCCCGGGACCTTGATCGTCCTGGACAACATGGTCCGCAAGGGTGAGATCGTCACGTCGCCGGAAGGGGACGAAAGGGTGGTGGGGGCCAGGAAGGTCTACGAGATGCTGGCCAAGGAGCCGCGCCTCAGCGCCACCGGCATCCAGACCGTGGGGGTCAAGGGATACGACGGGTTCGTGATGGCCCTGGTGGCCGGTTAAAGGGCGGCTATGCTTTTCGGGGGATAAATCCCCCGCCCGGGTTTGGTTTTGGCCCACGCGGTGTGGTAAGACGGCTCCCGAGGTTGGAATTTTACCTTTGACGCATTAAGGAGGCCGACTATGGCTGATTTCCTGTATTTGTTCTGGAACCGGAAGGAAGTCGCGCAACAGATGGCGAAGGCCACCCCCGAAGAGTGGCAAAAGGTCACGGGCCGCTGGACGGCCTGGCTGGAAGAGCTGAAAAAGACGGGCCATATCCAGAGCCTGGGCGCGCCACTGCAAATGGCGGGCAAGATGGTCCAGGGGCCCCAGAAGAGGGTCACCGACGGCCCCTACGCGGAAACCAAGGATGTCCTGGGGGGGTTCAACCTGGTCACGGCCAAGGACCTGGACGAGGCCGCCGAGCTGGCCAAGGGCTGCCCCATCCTGGAAACGGGCGGCCAGGTGGAAGTGCGCCCCATCCGGCCCATGTGAGGCCGGCTTGTCCCCCCGAAGCCCGAAGGGCGAGGGGAATCCAACCCAAACGAGTTTTTTTAGTGTCCGGGTTTTGGGAACCCCTTCGTCGTATGGAGGAAGGCGCATAACGGCCTTCGCAATCCACGGCGTAAAGGAGATGGACCATGGCTGATTTCTTATACCTGTTCTGGAACAAAGGCGGCGTGAGCCGCATGGATACCGCTTCCCCCGAGGAGATCCAGAAGATGATGCAAAAATGGATGGCTTGGACCGAAACCCTCAAAAAGGGAGGCCATATCAAGGAAGGCGGGGTGCCCCTGCAGTCCGCCGGCAAGGTGGTCCACGGCGGCAGGAAGAACGTGACCGACGGGCCCTATGCCGAGGCCAAGGACGTGGTGGGCGGGTTCATCCTGGTCACCGCCAAGGACCTGGACGAGGCCACCGAGCTGTCCAAGGGCTGCCCCGTCCTGGAAGGGGACGGGATGGTGGAAGTCCGGCCCATCCGATCCCTGCCCGCGTAAGGCCCCGTGACCGAGGAAGTCCCCCGGCTGGTCGACCATCTTTTCCGCCGCGAGGCGGGGAAGATGGTTTCTTATTTGACCAAGGTCTTCGGAATGGGCAACCTGGCCCTGGCCGAGGACGTGGTCCAGGAAACCCTGGTGAAGGCGCTGGAAACCTGGCCTTTTAACGGCCTGCCCGACAACCCCTCGGCCTGGCTCATGCGGGTGGCCCGCAACCGGGCCATCGACCTGGTGCGGCGCGAGGCCCATTTCAAGTACATCGCCCCGGACCTGGCCTATCTTTTCAAGCTGCGGGAAGAAGGGGCGGCGCCGGAGCCCCAGCGGGAAAAGGAGATCCAGGACGACCAGCTTCGCATGATGTTCTCCTGCTGCCACCCGGACCTTTCCGCCGACGCCCAGGTGACCCTCATCCTCAAGACCCTCTGCGGCTTCAGCGTCTCGGAGATCGCCCACGCGCTTTTAAGCCAGGAAGACGCGGTCGAAAAGAAGCTGGGCCGGGCCCGGAAAACGCTCCGGGAGTCCGGCACCTTCGTGGAACTGACCAACAACCTGGACATCCCCCGGCGGCTGGAGACGGTCCACCAGGCGCTTTACCTGCTTTTCAACGAGGGCTACCACGGCAGCCGGTCGGACCGCAAGGAACCCGAGGAACTCTGCTACGAGGCCATGCGGCTGACCCTGCTCCTTTGCGAGCACCCCCAGGGCCAAAGGCCCAAGACCTACGCGTTGCTTTCCCTCATGTGCCTGAACGCCGCGCGCCTGCCGGGAAGGCTTTCGGACGACGGCACCCTGATCCAGCTGGAATTCCAGGACCGGTCCAAATGGGACCCGGCCCTGATCGGCAAGGGGCTGGAATACCTCGAAAGGGCTTGGGCCGGGCAGGCGGTCAGCGAATACCTGGTGGAAGCCAGCATCGCGGGACTCCATTGCAGCGCCAAGGCCTATGCCGAAACCGAGTGGGGGAGGATTTTGGAGCTCTACAACCTGCTTTACCACCTGAAGCCCACGCCCGTGGTGGCCTTGAACCGCGCCATCGCGCTGGGCAAGGCCGAGGGGCTGGAAAAGGGGCTGGAAGAATTGAGGAACCTGCCGGGGGCCGGGAAGCTCAGGGAATACCCCTTCTACCCGGCGGCTCTGGGGGAATTCCACCTCCTGGCGGGCCGGCCCAAGGAGGCGGAGGCCTATTTCGCCGAGGCCGTGAAGCGGTCCCGCAACGAACCGGAGAAGGTCTTTTTCGAAAGAAAGCTAAAATCTTGCCAATAAAGAAAGGCAATTTGAACCACCAAGGCACTAAGGGCGCCAAGAAAGGCAAAAAGTCACGGATTCTCTGATTTTTAAACGATCATCCTTTGAAGTTCTTGGTGCCCTTAGTGCCTTGATGGTTCAAAGCTGTGTCCGGATTCCATCTTCTAGTCCGTCGTATGAGTAAGGGCCCCCTCAAGGGGGTCCAATCGCTTTTAAGGAGGAGCACCATGGAAACATTGACAAAAGACCAACCCTTCCTTGCGCCCATTGAGGAGCCCAAGGATCCGGAGATGAAGCAGGCCTATGGGTTCTACTTGAAGACTTTCGGCAAGGTCATCACGCCGGTGAAGGTCTTCTCGGCCCGCATGCCTTTCGCTTTCAGCAAGTTCTCGGGCATGATCTCCGAACTGGACAAGCAACTGGAGCTTCCCAGGGAGACGGCCATGCTGGTCCGCGAACAGGTGGCCCGATTGAACGTCTGCCTCTTCTGCATGGACATCGGCCGGGCGGGCGTCATCCAGGCCTCGATGAACGAGGCCAAGTTCGACGCTTTGAACGACTATGCCGCCAGCCCGCTTTTCACCGAGGGCGAGAAGGCCCTGCTGGACTACGTGACAGAACTCACGCGGGACAAGAAGGCGGACCCGGAGGTTTTCGGCCGGCTGCGGGAACATTACTCGGAACGCCAGATATGCGAGATCGTCTATCTGGTGGCCAGCGAGCATGTCTACAACATGACCAATATCGGCCTCAACATCCACTCGGACATGCTTTGCGACATCACTAAGAGGAAAAAGGCTTAAAGGCTCTAACAAAAATCTCTCGCCATGAAGTACACATGCCGACCTTCCATAAAATTGTTAAAGAGGTCGGTATAGTACCGATTTCATTAACTCCTTTAAGGTGAATCGGCACAAAGGACACAAAGCCATTCGAGATACTCATGGTCCCGAGTCAAATCGAAGGGTTAAAACCTGTTGTTTTTTAAAGTGTTTTTATGCCTAACTTTGTGTACTTCGTGCCCTTTGTGGTAAGAGTTTGGGTTTTTGTTAGGGGTTCTTAAACGACGCCGGCTATGGGCAGGGAGTTACCCGTCCGTAACTCCTTGCCAAGGGCTTTCAATGGACCTAAAAATGAGGCAGGATAAAGAAAGGTCAGGAGAGGGCCATGAAAGCCAAAACGACTGAAGCGACCGGCGTGGTGCGGAAGATCAAAAACCTGGGGTTCCCCTGGGAAACGGCCGACCCCTTCCTCTTTTGCGTGTACCACCTCGACGCCTACCCTGCGGGCAACGACCGGTTGGGCCCTAAGGCCTCCCTCGAGGGCCGCAACCTGGGCGACGATTTCGAGGGCATTGACGGCTGGCGCATGTACCACGGGCATACCGTGCCGGGCTTTCCCCGGCACCCCCACCGGGGCTTTGAGACCGTCACCGTGGCGCGCAAAGGCTTCATTGACCATTCGGATTCCCTGGGCGCCACGGCCCGTTTCGGCCCGGGGGACACCCAATGGCTCACCGCGGGCAAGGGCATCAACCACGCGGAAATGTTCCCCTTGCTCAACCCCAACGGCCCCAACCCGATCGAGTTTTTCCAGATCTGGCTCAACCTGCCCAAGGCGGGCAAGATGGTCGCGCCTTACTTTTCCATGCAGTGGGGGGAGAAGATCCCCAAGGTGACGGCCACCGACGGGGCGGGCCGGAAGACCGAGGTCACCCT
>JASHQZ010000067.1 GCA_030038835.1 candidate division FCPU426 bacterium | reverse complement strand
GTGTCATCGTGTCCGGGGACAAGGACTTCATGCAGCTCATCGGCCCGGCCGTCAGGATGTACAAGCCCAAATGGCCCAACGACTGGTCCATGGCCGACGAGAAGGACGTGCTGGAGAAGTTCGGGGTGAAACCCGGACAAGTCATCGACGTGCTGGCCCTCATGGGTGACTCCTCGGACAACGTTCCGGGGGTCCCGGGAATCGGGGAAAAGACCGCCTCCGCCCTCATCCAGCAATATGGGTCCTTCGAGGCCCTGTTTAAGAGCGTTGACAAGATCGAAAAACCAAAATTGAAGGAAAGCTTACAGAAAAACCGGAATCTGGCCGACCTCTCCAAGAAATTGGTAACCATCGATTGCGAGGTTCCCCTCAAGGAGAAGGCGGGGGACCTGGTTTGTGGGAAACCGGACATGAAGGCCCTTCATGATCTTTGCGAAGAGTTGGAATTCAACCGGATGATGTCCCGCATCGGGGAATACGCCACGAAATTCGGGGCGGTTGACCTCATTTTGGAAAACCCGGAAGAAAAGACGAAAGGAAAAAAGTCAAAAAGCGGTAAAAAAGACGCGGCGGAAGGGACCGTCGAGGTCAAGGTGCCACATGTTTCGGACAAATACCGCGGCCTCCTCACCGAGGAGGAAATCGAGAAGGCCCTGGCCGCGGCCGCCAAAGCGGGCTTGACCGCGGTGGACACCGAAACCACGGGCCTGGATCCCTTGACCGCCGACATTGTCGGCGTTTCCCTGGCTTGGAAGGAGAAGGAAGCGGTCTTCATCCCCTTCAACCAGCAACTTTCCAAGGAAAAGTTGGTCAAACGGCTGAAACCTTTTTTGGAAAACCCCAAAATCGAAAAGGGCGGCCAAAACAGCAAATACGACTGGGCCGTCTTCAAAACCCACGGAATCGAGCCCCAAGGTTTCGCCTTCGACACCATGCTGGAAAGTTTCCTTCTGGATTCCTCCTACCGCCAGCACAACCTGGATGCAATCGCCCTCAAGCATTTTAACTATAAGAAAATCCCCACCGAAGCCCTGATCGGCAGCGGCAAGAAACAAATCACCATGGACCAGGTGCCGCTGGACGACATCATCCAATACGCCTGCGAGGACGCGGATTTCGCCCTGCGCGCCCATGATTTGTTCGCGCCGCGCTTGAAGAAGGAGGGCCTGGAAAAACTCTACCGGGAGGTGGAACTGCCCCTGGTGTTGGTGCTTGAGGACATGGAGCGCAAGGGCATCTGCGTGGACGTGAAGCTCCTGAAAAACCTCTCGGAAGAAGCGGAGGAAGAACTCAAGAAACTCACCAAGAAAATATATAAGGAAGCCGGCGAGGAATTCACCATTGCCTCACCCCTTCAATTGGGCAAAATCCTCTTCGAGAAGATGCAGGTCCAGAAGGTCGCGGGCATCCGGGTGAAGAAAACCAAAACCGGTTATGCCACGGACGTGGACGTATTGGAATCCTTGAAGGGCGTCCCCATCGCGGACTTGGTGCTGGACTACCGGCAGCTTTCCAAATTGAAGAACACCTACCTGGACGTGCTCCCGGAAATGGTCCATCCCAAGGACGGCCGTATCCATACTTCCTACAGCCAAGCCGTGGCGGCCACTGGCCGGTTGTCCTCCAACGACCCCAACCTGCAGAATATCCCCATCCGGTCCGATTTCGGACGGCGGATCCGCGGGGCTTTCGTGGCCGAGGATTCCAAGCACGTCCTCATCTCCGCCGACTATTCCCAAATCGAGTTGAGGGTCCTGGCCCACATCACGGGGGACCCGAACCTCATCAAAACCTTCGAGAACGACGAGGACGTCCACCGCCGCACGGCCTCCCTCATTTTCGGGGTGCCCATGGACAAGGTGACCTCCACCCAAAGGAACCAGGCCAAGACCATCAATTTCGGCGTTATTTACGGCATGGGACCCCAACGCCTGGCCCGGGAAAACGGCGTGTCCATGGCCGAGGCCAAGAAGTTCATCGAGGATTACTTCGCCAAATACCCCGGCATCCAAAAATTCACCACCGAATGCGTGGAAACGGCCAAGGAAAAAGGCTATGTCTCCACGCTCCTGGGCCGCAAGAGGCTGCTGCCCGACATCCAGTCCGCCAACGTGGGCTTGAGGATCACGGCCGAGCACATGGCGGTCAACACGCCCATCCAGGGATCGGCGGCGGACCTGATCAAGGTCGCCATGGTGCGGCTCCATGAAAGACTAAAGGTTAAAAAGATGGAAACGGCCATGTTGCTGCAAGTGCACGACGAGCTGGTTTTCGAGGCACCCAAGGCCGAAATGGAGGAGGCCAAGAAAATGATCGTCCATGAGATGGAAAACGCCATGAAGCTCAAGGTGCCGCTGAAGGTGGACGTGGGAGTTGGAAAAAGCTGGCTGGAAGCCCATTGAGTTAAAACTTTCCCGGCGGTTAAAAGCGGGGTCGCCCAAATTTCCTTCCAAAAGCCGTATAATGACTCTCTTTTATTTCTCTTAAGGCGGTGCTTATGCGGTTGAAATTCCTGGTCCCCTTGGGGCAAGTCCAGGAACGCTGGCGGCATGACCGGCAGGAATTCCTGTCCAAAGCCAAGACCCTCGGCGTGGAAGTGGCCCTGCAGGCCACCAGCTTCGTGATCCATTCCCAAAACCAGGAGGCGGAAAAGGCGCTCCTAGAAGGCGTGGACGTATTGGCCGTCATCGCCCCCACTTCCATCAGCCCGGTCCCCATCATCGAGTTCGCCCGGAAGTCGGGCGTCCCGGTCATCGCTTACGACCGACTGGTCAACGACTGCGGGCTCGACCTGTATATCTCCTTCGACAACGTGAAGGTGGGGGAGATGCAGGCCCGTTACCTCGTGCAACGCAAGCCGAAGGGCAAATACCTGCTCATCGGCGGTCCGAAGGAAGACAACAACACCCCCTTTTTCCATCAGGGCCAAATGGGGGTGCTCCGCCCCTATGCCGACGCGGGCCAGATCAAGCTGGTCGCGGAACAGGCGGCCAAGGATTGGCTTCCCGCCGAGGCCTATCGGATTACGAAGGAAGCCCTGGAAAAATCCGGGCCGCTGGACGCGGTGCTGGCCTCCAACGACGGCCTGGCGGAAGGGGCGGTCCAGGCCCTCCGGGAGGCGGGTTTAGCGGGGGAATGCCTGGTCACGGGCCAGGACGCGGAACTGTCCGCCTGCCAAAGGATCGTGGCCGGAACCCAAAGCATGACCGTTTATAAACCCATCAAACTCCTGGCTTCCACGGCCGTGGAGATGGCCCTGGCGTTGTGGCAAAAACAAAGCTTGCCCGGTAAAACCACCACCGTATCCAACCGCCGGATGCCGGTGCCCAGCGTGCTTCTTCCCCCAGTCCTCGTGGACAAAACGAACCTAGAAGACAAGGTGATCGCCGACGGTTTCCAAAAAAAGAACGAGGTTTACCGAGCGGCTTCCTAGGCCTTTTCAAAGGACAAAAGCTATTGAAAAAACGAGATGGAAGGCGCATTATTCCCTTAGTCGTGAAATCTTGTTGTAAAGGTTCAAGATTTCCCGACCTAAGGGACCGGGCGTTATTACCCTGGTTTCGGCAGTAAACCTTGAGGATTCTTACCTCGTTGGTTTTGACTCGGCCGG
>JASHQZ010000066.1 GCA_030038835.1 candidate division FCPU426 bacterium | reverse complement strand
CGCCGGTTTTCCCCGAGGCCGCCGCCTTGGCCAAGGCCGCCCGGAGCGGGTTCGCGGCGGGGGGATTCGTCCCGCCCGCCATCCAATCGGACCGTTACTACCATTACCGGGTCAACGAGTTGCTGGAAGCGGCCCTTCAGGCCGGGCCCCTCCCGGCCCGGGTGCCTCCCCTTCCTTTTGAAAGGAAACCTTTCATTGAATTTTTCAAGGACGCCGGGATTCTGGCGGTCAAGACGGATAAGTTTTACGCGGGAGTGAACCTGCGAAAGGGTGGGGCGCTCCGGGCCTACTCCACGCCTTCGGGCAAGGCCGCGGTCATGGACAGCGGGCTGGAAGTCCGCACGCAGGACGGCCGGACGGCGGCGGCCAATTGGGTGAACCCCCGGTATGAAATCAAATGGGACGGCCGGGAAGCGGTCGTCCAGGGCCGGCTTTGCCGGATACCCTTCAAAAGATTCAACGTCCCCCAATTCATGCTCTTCCGGCTGGTGGTTTCGACCTTGGGGGCTTTCCCCGCCTTGTCCGAGCGGATGAAGGGTTTTTTCCGGCGGCTCTTGACCCTGGGAA
Source organism: candidate division FCPU426 bacterium (assembly GCA_030038835.1). Lineage (GTDB taxonomy): Bacteria > Oederibacteriota > Muellerivitia > Muellerivitales > Muellerivitaceae > JAJPJW01. The sequence goes on along the minus strand of JASHQZ010000066.1, from coordinate 2,329 downwards.
TCCGCGAGACGGACATGGAGTTCGTCCGGCGGATTCAATTCCATAAGGACCGCCTCCAATGGGAGGACCGGCTTTCGTTTGGGACCCAAAAGGTGAAAAACGTCTGGGCCGGGGCGGAACTGCCCCTGCGCTATGTCCCCCAGTCCCGGCATTTCCAGGAATCCGAACTGGATTTCGCGCCGGTTTCCCCTTCCGAAGACGTCCTCAAGGACGCCCGCCGCCAGGGCGGCCTCCATCTCCAACAGTCCGTCCGGTTCCCTTCCCTGGAGAGGCGGTTCCAGTTCCACCCGGAAGCCGCCGGAAAAGTCCGGCCGCCGGCAAGCGGGGCCCGTTGAGGCCGGGCCGGTTTTTATACGGAATCCTGGCCGTGGCCGTTTCCGCGGGCCTGATGTCCCTGTGGCTCCATCAGGTCGGAATGGACCGGCTTCGGACCGTATTCCTCCAGGTGAACCTGCCCGCCTTCCTGCCGGTGGTGGCGGCCAACCTCCTGCTTCCCATCCTGGCGGCGTGGAGATGGGGGGCCGCGTTGGAAATCTGCGGGATCCAGGCCTCCTTCAAGGAAACATTCAAGGTCTTTTTGGCGGCCTGGCCCGTGGCTTCCGTGACCCCTGGGAAGATCGGGGATTTAGTGAGGGTCTGGGCTTTGGGCAAGGAAGGGAAAAAAATGGCGGTCCTGGCAAGCCTCATCGTGGAAAGAATCTTTGACCTCGGTGTCCTGGCCGGGCTCGCCCTTTTGGGCGCGATGGGCCTGTTCCCTGAAAGGAGGATTTGGATCCTTTCCCTGCTGGCGGCCGGAGTCCTGTCCGGCTGGCTTTTTTTCCGGTTCCAGGGCGGGAAGCTGGTCCGGCGGATTTTCCAGAAAATGAAAGTCGCTCCGACGAAGGGCGGTTTGGCCCGCCCCCTGGCCCTGCTCTTGGCAAGCTCCGGCAGCATCTGGATGCTCTCCGTCGCCCAATGGGACGGCGTTTTATGGGCTTTGGGGATTCCATCGAATCTCCTGGATTCGCTTTTGAAGGTTCCCTTGGCCCTGATGGCCGGCATGATCCCACTGGCCTGGATGGGAATCGGAACGAGGGACGGGACTTTCCTGGGGCTTTACGCCGGGCAAGTCCCGCCCGAGAAAATATTGGCGGCCTCCCTGGTTTTTACCGCCATCCGGTACCTGGCGCCCGGTGTTTTGGGATGGCCCTGGACCTTCTGGGTTTTGCGTGGGACCTCCACCGGCAAAAAAAGGAGGAAATGAAGTTCACGCCCTTTCCCGATCCTTCCCGGGCCGCGAGGCGGTCCTTCGGGTGGTGGTACGGAGATTAGGGTCAAACCACAACATTTAGCGTTGACAAATAATTAAATCCACATTATATAGAAGTTAATTATCGGTGTGCTTGGTCTAACAAGCACTTAAAAGGGAATCCGGTGTGAATCCGGAACTGCCCCGCAGCGGTCAGCAGGAACGAAAGCCAGAAAAGCACTGATCCCGAAGGATTGGGAAGCTTGGCGAGTAGGAAGCTTAAAAGCCTGCAAGTCCGAAGACCTGCCGATGCCCGGCCGCAAGACCGGGATTTTGACCTGGACCTTCGACGGGAAGGAATAGGGACGTTCCCCCTTGTGAACCGTTCCTCATAACGCTTTCAGTCGTTTGTCCGGTCTTGCCCGAAGGGGGCAGAGGGGACTTCCATGCGATCTGTTTTCCATTCCCGTTGTTTTCCTTTTTCTCCTGTCTCGGGATTCGAGGAGAAAAAGAGTGAGCGAAAATCCATCCGGTAGCCCGGTCGTCACCCCAGCCCAGCCTTCCATTCCCCAGGACGTCATCATCCGCACCATGATGCGGGTCAAGAAACGCAACGGTTCCTTCGAGCCGGTGGACCCCAACAAGATCGTCCGGGCAGTCGCCCGTTGCTGCGGGGGGCTTTCCCAGGTGGACCCGATGCGGGTGGCCACCAAGACCATCAGCGGCCTCTATGACGGGGCCACCACCAAGGAACTGGACCAGCTTTCCATCCAGACAGCCGCCCACCTCATCGCCGAGGAACCCGAATACTCCCGCCTAGCCGCTCGGTTGCTCTCCTCCTATATCGATAAGGAAGTCATGAACCAGGAGATCCACAACTTCACCGATTCGGTGGAGGCGGGCACGAAGCTGGGACTTGTGGACAAGAAGATGGCGAAATACGCCTCGGAGAACAGCCGCAAGCTCAATTCCGCCATCGAGGCCTATTCCACCGATCTCTTCGAATATTTCGGCCTGAGGACCCTCTATGACCGGTACCTCCTCAAGAATCCCACCACGCGGGACGTCCTCGAGACCCCCCAGTATTTCTTCATGCGGATC
>JASHQZ010000065.1 GCA_030038835.1 candidate division FCPU426 bacterium | reverse complement strand
ATAGGACGGGATGATCGTGTCATTGAAAGTGACGATGTTAAAGTCCGAGTCCGTGCCCCGGATGTCGATATATCGGGGTTCGCTGGTGTCATGCTGGGTTCCGACCCCGGGCAACTCCTCGGCCGCCTGGGCGATGGTCTTGGCCGGCGTCTGGTTGATCTGATCCTGTGAAAGGATGTTCACCTTGTTCAAGGAATCGTGCATCTCGTCGAAGGCCTGGGCCTGGTCGATGCCCTTGGCCTTCACCGTGACTTCGGGCAGTGTGGAAACCCCCGACACGGAAGCCGAGAGGGTGTTGCCTTGTCCCTCCACCGGGTTCGTGGAGGCCGCCAGGGTATTGCCTTGGGCTTCCACGGCCGTATTGGCGGAAGTGGTGTTGGCCTGCGCCTCCACCAGGTACTTGGAACCCGTGTCGGCTTTCACACCGGAGGCGGGCATCAAGAGAAACAATGAAAACAAAATGGCGACCAGAAAATCAGAACCGCGAGGCTTCATTCGCATGACCCATTCCTTTCTGATTAAAGATGGATTCCCTTGCAGGGGCTTCCATGGTGACCACCGCGAAAATTTTAGGGATTAAAATCCACGCGGCGGTGATGTTGGTTGCGGAGGAATTTAACCGCGGGCGTTGCCTGATGCGTTTCGAAAAAATAAAAAAAATGTAACGATACGATGACGAAATCGTCATTTTATCGGCGGCTTGTTTTCTTGATTTTCAGATGACGAAATCGTCATTTTTCAGATGCCTGTTTTTTGGATTTTCACACGGGATATTGAAAAACACGTTTGACTTCGTTTTACTCACAAAAAAATCAATAGGTCTTGCGGAATTGTTGGGCAGATCGTTCAATCGGAAAATCCGCGCAGTTTAAATTTTTAAAAAACAACGCTTCTTAAAATGGATCCGTGTTAAATTTCGGGAAATTAGTTCCCCGGATATTTCAAAAACAGATTACGGGGGAATAATGATGTGGCTTTCTTTGGCGCTTAAGTTCGCTCCCTCGCCATGGCGACATTTTCCTTTTGGGGATGGCTTCCAGGAACTTGCCATGAAGTTTGAAGAAAATACCGGGGTAATTTAAAAAATGAAGATACTGGTCGTCGAGGACGAGAACAAAACCGCCGCTTACCTCGAAAAAGGCTTGGTGGAAAACGGCTATGTGGTCAACCGGGCCGCGAACGGCGAGGACGGATTTCACATGGCCTTGGTGGGCGGTTACGACCTGCTCATCCTGGACGTCATGCTGCCGGGGAAGGACGGATGGTCTATCCTGGAAGACCTCCGCCGGTCGGGCCAGCAATTCCCCATTCTTTTCCTGACCGCCCGGGACGCGGTGGAGGACCGGGTGCGGGGCCTGGAATCCGGGGCGGACGACTATCTGGTAAAGCCTTTCGCCTTCGTGGAGCTTTTGGCCCGCGTGCATACCCTTCTGCGCCGGGGCCAGGCCCGGTCCCCCGAAATCCTCCGGATCGGCGACCTGGAAATCGACCCCATTCACCACAAAATCCTGAGGTCCGGCCGGCGGATCGACCTCACGCCCAAGGAATTTTCCCTCCTTTATCTTCTCGCTTCCCGTGGCGGTGAAGTATTGTCCCGCTCCCTCCTGGCGGAACAGGTGTGGGACGTCAGTTTCGACAGCGACACCAACGTGGTGGATGTCCACGTCCGGCGGCTTCGGTCCAAGATGGACGACCCCTTTGAGCGGAAACTGATCCATACCGTACGGGGGGTCGGGTATGTCCTGGCTGACCGTGGATAAAAAAACAGGGATGCCGGAATGGTTTGGTTCCCTAGCCGCCCGCATGACCCTTTGGTACACCCTTTCCGCTTTCGCGCTTATCTTGACCGCCTCCGGATATCTTTACAGCGCCCTTTCCCACAGCCTGGAGCACGAGGATGACCTCCAACTTTCCCAAAAACTCCAAATATTGGCCGCTTACATGAAAAAGAATCCCGGCGACCAGGAAGACCTCCAGAAATTCGTGGGTGTCCTGCCCTTTTGGTATCGGACCGTTTCGTTCTGCACGAGAATATTGGATGGCGCCCAGGTATTGACCGAGACCCCTGGAATGTCCCAAACCCTGCCCGTCCAATTGTTGAAGCGGGGATCCACCGGTAATCCCACTTCGACGGTCCGTTCCCAGGAGGGGGGGGCCTTTCGGGTCTTGGTGACCCAGGTTCCTTGGGAGGGATTCATCCATCCGGCCGTCACTGTCCAGATGGCAATGGATATAAGTCCCGATGGCGTCATTTTGGAAAAATTCCGGAAAAAGCTTTTGAAAATAGTCGGTTTTTCTTTCCTCATATGCGTCCTGGTGGGTTATTGGATCGCCAACCGAGGAATCCGGCCTGTCCGGAAAATGGCGGAAACCGCCGCCCGGATCAGGTCCAGTACCTTGCATGAACGGTTGGAAAGGGAGGGTATGCCTTCCGAACTTTCCAACCTAGCCGCGACCTTCAATGACATGTTGGACCACCTGGAAGAGTCCTTCACCCGGCTTTCCAGGTTCAGTTCCGACATCGCGCACGAACTGAGGACGCCGATCCAGAACCTCCGGGGGGAGGCGGAAGTCGCCTTAAGCAAGGAACGAAACCCCGGCGAATACCAGGAACTCCTGGGCTCCTTCTTAGAGGAATACCAGCGGCTTTCACACTTGATTGACCGCCTTCTTTTCCTGGCGCGGGCGGAGAATCCCCAAACCCAAATCCAGCGGGAAGAGCTTGACTTGAAAAAGGAGCTGATCCTTCTCCAAGATTTTTACGGGCCATCGGCGGGGGAATCTGGCGTGACCTTGCAGGTGGAGACGCAGGA
>JASHQZ010000064.1 GCA_030038835.1 candidate division FCPU426 bacterium | reverse complement strand
CCTGGATTCTTCCGTGCCCAGCGGGTCGCCGCTGACCCTGGAGGCGCCGGAGGCCTATTTCTACGCTTACGATAGCGACGACTACAACTACTTAAGCTGCGCGACGACGGCGGAGGACGGGAATTGCATCAATTTCGATTTTTACTCGGAGGTGGAGGAAGACAGCTCCACGCCGGTCACGACCTTGATCGCGCTGAACGACCTCACCAACGGCACCTCGGTGGTGCTGGGCCCGGTGACGTTCGAGGAGGATTACGCCGGCGACACTTGGGACCTTACGCCGGAGCAGTTCGGGGTGACGGCGGGACAGGAGGCGGCCAGCCAGGTGTTCCAGGCGCAGCTTTTGGACGCCTCCAGCGGGGCCACCTTGGACACGGAGACGGTGGGAACCCTGAACCTGGAATATCCCCCGGCCCAGATCCAGAGCGCCTCGGTCTCCTGCCTGCAATCGGACGGCAGCGGATGCCAAAGCTTCGTGCTGCTTGTGGACGCGGCCGGGCCGCCGGACGTTCCGGAAACCAGCTCCGTCGTCTTGACCGACTTGACCAACGACAACCTGTCCGTGACCGAAGGGCCCTGGAACTACATGGGCACCGACGCCAACGGCTATGCGGTGACCTTGTCGGCCGGGGATTTCGGGGCCACGTCCCCCACCAAGACTTCCTTCCAAGTGAAGTTGATCAGCCCCAGCGGCGCCGTCCAGGACAGCGCCACGCCCAGCGGTTCGCCCCTGACGCTGGCAACGGCGCCGGAGTACATTTATAGCAGCTCCCTTTCCTGCCAAACCACCTCGGAGGACGGGAACTGCGTCACCTTCGCTTATAACGTCGATTTGTACAACACGGGCTCCACCCCCGTGACCAGCTACCTGAAGTTCCTCGACCTGACCAACAGCAGCGTCACCTGGTTCGGCCCGGTCACCACCTCCAACGGCGCCATCAGCGATTATTCGGTGACCCTGACCGGCGCCAGCTTCGGCCTGGGCACCAACCAGGCGGCCGTCAGCCAGGTGTTCCAGGCGCAGCTCTACGATTCCACCCAGACCGAGCTGTGGGACACGCAGTCGTCCGGGACGACCCTCAGCATCGAGAACAGCGGCGGGGCCACGATCACGCTGGCGGGCGCCTCGGTGGCACAGGGGGTCACGGATGCCAGCGGCAATTGGGAAAGCTTCGTGCTCACCATCGACGCGGATTCCACCGGAGGGCCGGCGGATAGCTACGCCCAGGTTTGGGACACGACGAACGGTTATTACGTCTGGGTGGGTCCCTGGACCTACACGGGAAGCGGAACCAGTTTCTCGGTCACCCTGACGGGCGGGGATTTCGAACTCACCAGCCCGGTCTCCGCCTCCCTGGCGGTGACCCTCTACAACGGGACCCAAACCCAGGTTTTGGGCAGCGTTGTCCCCACCGGGTCCCCCATCACGCTGGAATCGCCGGAAGCGCATTTTTACTATTCCGACGGCTACCCCTACTACAACTACCTCAGTTGCGCCACCACCGCCGAGGATGGCAACTGCACCGCCTTCAATTTAGAGTCCTATGTGGATGTGCCCGGTTCCACGCCCGTGACGACCTTGATCGAGCTGACCGACACTTCCAACGGCGTCTCGGTGTTCCTGGGCCCGATTACGGCCGACGACACCGTCATCGACAATACTTGGAACCTCTCACCGGAGGAATTCGGAGTGAACGAGGTGGGCCAGGAGGCGGTCAGCCAGGTGTTCCAGGCGCAGCTTTTGGACGCCGCCAGCGGCGTCACCCTGGACACGGAGTCCCTGGGGAGCCTGAACCTGCAATATCCCTCCTCGGCCTATATCGAGTCCTCCTCGGTTTCCTGCGTGCAAGCGGACAACGGCAACGGGGCCTGCCAGAAGTTCGTGCTCACTATCGACGCGGACGCGCCGGCCAGCATCACCGAGACCAGCTACGCGGCCGTGACGAACACCGCCAACGGGCAGTTCGTGTGGGTGGGCCCCTGGAGCTACACGGGCAGCGGAACCAGTTTCTCGGTCACCCTGACGGGAGGGGATTTGGGGGTCACCACGGCGTCCACCGCTTCGCTGCAGGTGAAGCTCTACGACGCGGACGGGAACGAGCCGGGGGACCAGATCCTGGATTCCTCCGTGCCCAGCGGTTCGCCCTTCCTTCTGGAGGCGCCGGAAGCCTATTTCTACTATTACGACGGTTCCCCCTACTACAACAGCCTCAGCTGCGCGACCACGGCGGAGGACGGGAACTGCACGGCTTTTGATTTCAATTCTTATTTGGAGGAATTCAGCTCCACCCCGGTCACGGCCTTGATCGCTCTGACCGACACTTCCAACGGCGCGTCGGTGGTCCTGGGCCCGGTGACGTTCGAGGAGGATTACGCGTATGACACTTGGGATCTTGCGCCGGAGCAGTTCGGGGTGACGGCGGGCCAGGCGGCCGTCAGCCAGGTGTTCCAGGCGCAGCTTTTGGACGCCGCCAGCGGCGTCACCCTGGACACGGAGTCCCTGGGGAGCCTGAACCTGCAATATCCCTCCTCGGCCTATATCGAGTCCTCCTCGGTTTCCTGCGTGCAAGCGGACAACGGCAACGGGGCCTGCCAGAAGTTCGTGCTCACT
>JASHQZ010000063.1 GCA_030038835.1 candidate division FCPU426 bacterium | reverse complement strand
GGCCGGCCCGCCCTTCCCGTCTCGGTGGCGGGGGTGCGGGTCCAGCCGCCCGTGCCCGGGAAATCCCCGTTGACCGCCCAGTTGAGGCCCGGTTCCGCCCAGGCCGGGGCAAGGCTCCCGGCCGGCGGGAAAAGCATCGTCCCGGTAAATCCCGATAGTTTCACCCTCTCCCCTCCGGCATTCGGTATATTGAGCTGTTGATTTTAACCGTATTTCAGTTAAAAATCCCTCGCCAAGCAAGTCGGCGGTGCGGAAATGCCCTGGAGCAAGCATGAATTTCAAACTCATGGTCGGCCTTACCGTTTTCCTGTCCGCGGGGTTCCTGGGCGCGGAAAGCGTGCAAGGGGAGGGTTATTCCTTTTTCCTGAGCGCGCCCGCCGGCTGGGTGCTGGACAAGAGCCTGTCCTCCGAGGCCGAGGCGGACGCCGTGCTGTACCCGCAGGGGACGACCTACCAAAACGCGCCCTCGGTGCTTTACGTCAGCGTATCGGTCAAGGGCGACGGGTTCAAGGACTTGAAAGACCTGTTGGCCCAGGATGAGGATTCGGCGCGCCAACCCAACCCCCATTTCCACCTGCAAAGCGGGCCCGTCCTTGAGACCCACCTGAGAAAAAGCGTGCCCCTTTACCTCTTCCTGGGATTCAAGGACGGCACGGCCCAAGCCGTGGCCTACGTGGACGAGGCGGATGTGGTGGTGGTCTTCACCCTTTCCTCCAGCAACGAGCAGATTTTGCGGGAGGACCTTCCCGCCCTCCAGGGCGCGGTGGATTCCTACGAGTTCATCGGAAAAACCGGCGAGGACCTTGAGGGAGGGCTTTGACATTCCTAAATTTAGAACCTGTGATTTCCCGCGATTTTTAAGGGCCAAGAACGGGTTTTTTCCTATCTTTTCCCGGATGGTTCTTGTAGGATGTCACGGTCTTTGGGGTTGTTTTGCCCGAAGATGATTAAAATTTTAGTTAGTAGAAAGGTTGTCGCAGCATGGCACAAGGCACTGTGAAGTGGTTTAAGAACGAGAAGGGGTTTGGGTTTATTTCCCAAGACGGAGGCGAGGACGTATTCGTCCACTTCTCCGCGATTCAGGCCGATGGTTTCAAGTCCCTGAACGAAGGCGACCGGGTGGAGTTTGATGTCACCCAGGGCCAAAAGGGTTTGAAGGCTGAAAACGTCCGCAAGATCTAAGGGTCCGAAGGACGCCCAAAAGCCCCTGGGGGTAACCCCAGGGGCTTTTTTTATTTCGGGTTCAATTTTTTCTTGCTGCCGGCTGGGGACCGTCGGCTGACGGCTGCCGTTACCAGTCCGTGCATTGGTCCTGGATCCTCCGGTAGTTCCTCATCGTGTCGATCATGCGGTTATCCCACAAAACCTCCTTCTGGTAATGCCGGTAAAGCGGCCGGAGGACCCGTTGGACCCGCTGGGAAATGATGTCCTGCCCCTCCTTGAAGGAGGCCGTGACCAGGGGCCGGTCTTTCGTGGGGATCGTCCGGTCCCTCCGCAGGGCCCGCCGCATCAGCTCCAGGTACTTGGCGAGCACCCGTTGGTTGATATCCACGTGCTGGTTCTCATGGGCCAGGATGGCGCGGTAGGCGCAGGAGCCTTCCGGATATTGGCTGGAGATATACACGTCCATCTTCGTGTAGGAAAAATCCACCTCCACCGAATCGGCCCAGACGCAATACCGGCGGTGGGGGACGGTTTCCAGGGCGCCGCACTGGTAGCTGGTGGTCAGTTCCTGCTCGGCCGCGGTGAGGCCCGGTTCCTGGAGGTTGCGGGAGGTGAGCTTGACGCTGTTTTGGAGCCCCTCGATCTGGGCCGTGGTCAGGTTGTGGTGGTAAAAAGGATCGATGGGCGTGTTGGTGACCCGGAAAACGGCCGCGCGGTCGACCGGCGGCCCCCCGCCGCACTGGGCCCCCGCCGGGCCGTTCACGCCTACCGCCCACCCCGTTGCCGCCAAGATCCAAGCCCAAAGCCCGGCCCGGCGGCTCACTTCGTGGCCTCCAGCCAATCCGCCCATTTTCTCCGGCCCGTTAACAGCTCCGCGGCCCAGGCAAAGGGGTCCAATTCGATCCCTTCCCGCTGGAGGACGGAAGCCGAATAAGCGAATTGCCGCAAGGCGGGGTCGGCCTTGAAAAACCACTGCCAGCGCCGGTTGCGGCAGGCCGTTTCGCCCAAATAGGCCCCCAACACCCCCAGGCGGATCCGCGCGTCTTCCTCGGTCCCAATCTCGTCCAGGAGTTCCGGCAGGTGGCGGCCGAGGCGTTTCAAGGACCTTTCGCTGAAATCAGGCCTTATTTCCATCAAATCCTCGTCGGCGTTGCGCACCAGGCGGGCCACCAACCGTCCCGCGTTGGCCAGGTCGTTGGCCTCCGGGTTTTGCGCGGCGCGGCGGCCCGCGGCGGCCCGGCGCGCCAGTTCCCGGGCCCAGGTCCGCCGCGCCAGGATTTCCCAGCCCCGGGAAAAGCCGCCGAAGGCCGCGGCCACGCCCAAGGCCACCGAAAGCAACTCCACCAGCCCTGGGGAAAGGGCGGGGAAAAACTGGGCCGGGTACTTGTTGTTAAGGACCGGCACCAGCCCCAAAAGGGCGGCCAAGAGGAAGAACGGCAGGGGGGAGGGGAGTTTACGGGCCATGAGTCACATTCTAAGGAAATTATTTAGTTTCGGGCGTCGAGTTCATGGAATTTTCGGATTCGTAACCGGATCTGAAAATGACCCCAACCCAAAACTCATGACCGCGTTTCTAGTACTCGATGCCTTCTTTGGAAGGCAGTTTCCGGTCGAAATAATGCTTTTCCTTGCGCATTTCCGTGACAAGGTCGGCCTTTTCCACCAATTCCGGCCAGACTTGGTGACCGGTCAGCACCAGTTCGCACCGGCGGGCCCGGTTGTAAAGCTCCACCAGGCCCATCACGTCCTCCCTCGTCAAAAGCTTCGTCATGACCGCCGCCAGGATCTCGTCCAGCAGGAGCAGGTCCAGTTCCCCGGCGCCGATCAGTTCCCCGGCCTTGTTCAAGGCCTTTCGGGCCTCTTCCAGGTCGCCCGGCTCGTTCTTAAACCGGAAGGCATTGGGTCCCAGGACCCTCTCCTTCCCGAAGGGGAACAGTTGCAGTTGGGGCAGGAGCCGGAGGATCTTGCGTTCGGAGTAATGTTCGTTGACGCCGTCGAATCCCTTGTCGAATTGGACGATGGCGACCCGCCGGCCCGCGCCCAAGGCGCGGACGGCCAGGCCGACGGCGGACGTCGTTTTCCCCTTGCCGTAACCGTAATAAATATGCAGGCGGTTTTCCATGGGTGCTCAATTGTAAGGGGATGGGATGGAAGGGCGGTGGAAAAAGAAGGCGCGGGGGCTAGCGGCTGGCGGCGGTTTTCCCTTGGGCGAGGGATTTGATCCCCCGGCGCAGCGAGGTATCGGTGTACATGAAACGGATGCCGCAATGGTTCGGCTCGGACCAGACGACCTTGCCGTAAACCTCCACGGTTTGGCGGTCTTGGACTTCGAAATTCACCTTGAGGAGGAAGTCGGGATTCAGGGGCTTGGGAGTCTCCAGGCCCAGGCCTCCTTCGCTGACGTCGGAGGAGCGGGCTTCAAAGGAGTCTTTTTGGACCTCATAAATATTACCGGATTTGGACGGGAGCACGGGAAAGACCTGCACCCTCTTTTGGAAGTCGAACCGGCCATGCCGGCGTTTTTCATCAGGGATGCCCATGGAAACCTCTACCAATTAAATGGTCTGTCGATTAACACAAGTTACTAACCTGGTTAAGCATATCAAATTTTGAAAATATGCTAAAGAGTGTCAGATTTTTAAAATTCAGGCGGGCTTCTGACGATTAACCTTTTTGTTTAATCGTTTTGAACTGGGGGCCGGATCTTGGACTTCAATGCGCTTTAGATTTTCAAAGAAATGAAATTGGAATTTTCTCAAAAAGTTTAATTCTAGTTCTAGGGAATATCCATCCCTTTTCTCGAACCGGTGGAGGAAACCGTCCTTGGAGGACCGTTAGGGTTCGCCTGAAAAATGGGCCTGGAGGGGTTTCACCTTGATCTCCCGCTTCTTCAGGGCCTCAATGCCGTTGGCGGCCGCGGCGCAGGCCGAAAGCGTGGTGATGCAGGGAACGTTGTAGACCACCGCGGTGCGGCGGATCTGGAAGTCGTCCGACCGGGGGCCCTTGCCCGCCGGCGTGTTCATGATGAGCTGGATTTCCCCGTTCTTGATCAGGTCCACCACGTTGGGCCTGCCCTCGTAAACCTTGCGCACCACCGTCACCTCCAGGCCGTTGCTGGTCAAGGCCTGGGCCGTCCCCGCGGTGGCCACCAGTTTGAATCCCATGTCGGAGAGCCGCTTGGCGATGAAGATCACCGACCGTTTGTCCTTGTTCTTCACGGACACGAAGACCGTGCCCTTCAAGGGCAAGGACGCGTTGGCGGCCATTTGGCTCTTGGAAAAGGCCATGCCGAAATCGTTGTCCAGGCCCATGACCTCGCCGGTGGATTTCATCTCGGGCCCCAGCACCGTGTCCACGCCCGGGAACCGGTTGAAGGGGAACACCGATTCCTTGACCGCGATGTGCTTGATG
>JASHQZ010000062.1 GCA_030038835.1 candidate division FCPU426 bacterium | reverse complement strand
TCTCCCCAGCCGTGTTATAGATCCGAAGGTCGTACTGGCCGGGATAGGTGGTGGTGTCCACCAGTATCGAGACCGGGTTGGAGGGGTTGAAGACGTTCTTGGAGACATAAAAAACGTCCTCGTAAACGGGCGTGGGGGTGACGGTAGGCGTCAAAGTGGGCGTACAGGTATTTCCCGGATAACCGCAGGGCGTGTCGGTGGCGGTGGGAGTGACCGTAGGGGTGAAGGTGGGCGAGGAGGTTGGCGTGGCTGTGGGACCGCTGGAAAAACTCCCGGCCTGGATAAAAACGTTCGAATCCAGGTTGCAATCCCCGACGTCGCAGATAGCGAGTTCCATGGTATTGGTTACCCCGGCGTTGACCGGTGCGTTCACCGTCAAAACGGTGGTCAAGCCGCTCATGGTGGTGTTCAAGTTTTCCGAGGGAAGGGTGATGTTACAGAAAGTGGTCGGTTGGCTGGTGTTGTTGATGTAATAAGAGGAATTGGTGCAGACATTGACGTTATTGACGTCAATAATGGTGGAAGTTCCCGGCAGCACCGCCACATCGTCCGCCGGCGCGTTTCCATTGAGGAAAAAAGCGAAAACATCGTTGTATTCGGAGCCGACGTATTGGTTGTATTCGGAGGAGGCAAAAACGTACTGGAAGGTGACGTTGTTAAAAGCCGGCACAAAATCGAAGGAAAGGACGGTGACGTCGAAAATATCGCTAACGGCCACCCCAGCCAGATTGGCCAGCTCTTGGTTTTCCTCCGGATTCTCATTGTTGCAATTGCTGGTTCCACTGCCGCTGGGGCCGACCACGCTGGCGGCGTTCCCATTGCTGAGGATGATGCCGGAATTAAACCCGATGATGCCGTTGCCCCCGGTGAAGGTTCCCGCGGACCAAGCCGTTCCAGTATAGTTGACGTTGAAGTAATTGACACCCAAACCCATGAGGTCTTGGACCAAAGCTGAGGCGTTGGGAAGGTTCCCCAGGGTCGTGACGGAGAGGTTTTGGGCCCAAACCCCGCCGCATAAAGGCAGCAAAGACCCTACCGCTAGGAAGAATTTAAAGGAACCCCTTTTCATCCATTTTCCTTTGTTATATGAAAATCGAATAAACCCGTTCGACGATATTTTCCCACAAGCGGGTCCGGGAAGCCCTTTTCGAAGAAAAATTTAAGCTAATTCTATCCCTATTCGCCAGGATGTGACTTGGGGGATTCCCCTAAAAAGGCAAATTTTCCCTCCCAGGAGGCTCCCTTGCCCCCGGGACAGTGAAAATAAAAAAGCCGCCGGTCCCCCAGGAGGGACGGCGGCTTTGGGAAAGGCCGATATCAGTGGATCAGATATCGTGGTACAGCACGAATTCGTACGGATGGGGCCGCAGGCGGATGGCGTCGATCTCCTTGCTCCGCTTGTAGCCGATCCATTCGCTGATCAAGTCCTCGGTGAAGACCCCGCCCTTCATCAGGAACTCGTGGTCGTCCTCCAGGGCGTCCAAGGCCTCGTTCAGGGAGCCGGGCACGCTCTTGATCTTCTTCAACTCGCGGCCCTCCAGCTCGTAGAGGTTCATGTCGTGCGGCTTGCCCGGGTCGATCTTGTTTTCGATTCCGTCGAGGCCCGCCATCAACATGGCGGAGAAGGCCAGGTAGGGGTTGCAGGACGGGTCCGGCGTGCGGAACTCGACCCGTTTGGCCTTCGGGCTCTTGGAGTAGAGCGGGATGCGGCAGGCCGCCGAGCGGTTGCGCTGGCTGTACACCAGGTTGACCGGCGCCTCAAAACCCGGGGTCAGGCGCTTGTAGCTGTTGACCGTGGGCGTGATGAAGGCGCAAAGGGCGGGTGCGTGCTTCAGGAGGCCGCCGATGTAGTGAAGGGCGGCCTGGGAAAGTCCGCCGTAACCCTTCTCGTCGTACATCACGTTGGTGCTGCCCTTCCAAATGGACTGGTGCACGTGCATGCCGCTGCCGTTGTCGCCGAAGAGCGGCTTAGGCATGAAGGTGGCCACCATGTTGTGGCGGCGCGCCACGTTCTTCACGATGTACTTGTACTTCAGCAGCTTATCGGCCATGGAAACCATGGTGTCGAATACCATGTCGATCTCGGCTTGCCCGCCGGTGGCAACCTCATGGTGGTGGGTCTCGATGGGAATGCCCACTTCCTGCATCAGGGTGACCATCTCGGAGCGGATGTCCATTTGGCTGTCTGTGGGCGGCACCGGAAAATAACCTTCCTTGTTGCGCACCTTGTAAGCCAGGTTCGGATACTCATCTCGGCCCGTGTTCCAGAGGCCCTCGGTGGAGTCCACCGAGTAATAGCCGCTGTTCATGGTCTGGTCGAACTTCATGTCGTTAAAGATGAAGAACTCGGCCTCCGGACCCCAATAGGAGACGTCCGCGATGCCGGTGGACTTCAGGTATTTCTCAGCCTTTTGGGCCACGTAGCGCGGGTCGCGGGAATAGGACTCGCGGGTGACCGGATCCACCACGTTGCAGGTCATGACTAGGGTGGTGGCCTCGAAGAAGGGATCGATAAAGGCGCTGTTGGGATCAGGGATCAGCAGCATGTCGGATTCATTGATGGCCTGGAACCCACGGATGGAGGAACCGTCAAAACCCTTGCCGTCCTTGAAGGTGTCCTCCTCGAAAAACTTCACCGGCGAGGTGGTGTGCTGCCAGACGCCGGGAAGGTCAATGAAGCGGAAATCCACGTACTTCACGTCTTTTTGCTTGATCAATTCCATCACTTCTTTCGCCGTCATTCCGTGCCTCCTGATCAGTTTTTTCGCTTCTTTGCGGCTTCGTTGAACGACCTTCTTCGCGGTTTTTTTGCGCCCTCCACTCTTTTTCTTCTGCATGGGCCCAACCGCCTAACGAATTTGGGAAGCCGCTCCTTACCCCCACAACGACGCTTCTTCCGAAAAATGCGGCTTTTTGGAGCTGCGGCGAAAGGAAAACAGCCGTTCTCCCCCCTGAAAAACCGGAACAGTATAGTCATCGGGGGGTCTAGAACAAGTTTAGAAACACATGAAGAATAAGCAAATCCCCTGCCAAAAGTCGGCTTTTCTTATTTTTTCTTTCATCCTGTTCTTCTTGCAAAATCCGGGGCTTTTCGGGATGTTTCAAATTGTGGATAACCCGGGGAAGGGCGGGATGATGGAAATTCTTAACGAAAAACTTACAAAAAAGTAGGTTCTTAAGCAATTTTGTAATTTTTTAAGGGTATTTTTCGTGCATGGGCGCGCAAAATCCATTTTCGTGCCGGCCCAAAAATTGGAACAAGGACGCAAGTGTTGTGAGGCTTTTTCAGCTGAGGAAAGTGGGCTTATATCCGATCTTATACTTTTTCAATTTATACCCCAACTGGCGGGGCGTAATCCCCAAAAGTTTACAGGCCTTGGCTTGGATGCCGCCACACCGTTCCATGGCTTCCATGACCTTCATCTTTTCCATTTCCGAAAGGGTCGTACTGGAGGCTGCGGGCGAAAAGACAGACCCCGCCGTTTCAGGGGACACCCTCGTTTGGCCTGGGAAGTCCAGGGGCAGTGGCACATCCTCGAGAGTCAGTAGGTTTCCCTTGGCCATGACCGCCATGCGTTCGATGGTGTTCTCCAGCTCCCGGACGTTTCCGGGCCAATGATAACCCACCAACCGGTTGACCACTTCCGGCGCCATTTTCAGGTGAGTCTTGTTGTCCTCATTATATTTCTCGAGAAAATGGTTCAAAAGCAGCGGCACGTCCTCCTTCCGGTCCCTCAGGGAAGGGAGGAAAACGGGGACCACGTTAAGGCGGTAATAAAGGTCCTCCCGGAACTTTCCTTCGGCGATGGCCTTTTCCAGGTTCCGGTTCGTGGCCGCGATAATGCGGACGTCCACCGAAAGGGTCTTGGTGCCTCCCACCCTCTCGAATTTCTTTTCCTGGAGCACACGCAAAAGTTTCACTTGCGTAGCCGGGGAGATGTCGCCGATCTCATCCAGGAAAAGGGTGCCGCCGTCGGCCAACTCAAAACGACCCTTAACCATTTCCACGGCGCCCGTATAGCTGCCTTTCTCATGGCCGAACAGCTCACTTTCCAGGAGCGTCTCGGGCAGGGCCGCGCAGGACACTTTGATGAAGGGCTTTTCGGCCCGGGGGCTGTTGTAATGAACGGCCCGGGCAATGAGCTCCTTGCCTGTTCCCGATTCGCCGCGGATCATGACCGTGGTGCGGCTGGGCGCCACCCGTTGCACGGCCTTGTAGACCTCTACCATGGACTTGGAGTTTCCCACCACATTATCGAGTTTATATTTCCCCTTTAACTCGCTTTGGAGTTCTCGGTTTTCCTCCAGGAGGTCTTCCTTTTCTTTCTCGATCATTTGGTGCAGTTTGAGGTTTTGGCCGATCAAGGATGCCACTACGGCGAGGAGGCGCACATCCTCCTCGAAGGAAATATCCGCGTCCTTGAAAAGCCGATCTACCGAAAGCACGCCCAAGGTCTCGCCCTTGAGCTTGACGGGAACACAAATGAAGGAAATGTTCTGCCGCTTCACGTCGCCGCGCGACCGGGTGCGGTTGAGGAAGAGAGGCTCCTTGCCGATGTCGGGTATGATCATGGGCTCACCCTTCTCCACCACCTTGCCCGTGATCCCCTCCCCGATCTTGTACTTGCCGCGGGCGATCTCCTCCTTGGTTAAACCATGGGCGGCCTCAATGCTCAATTGGCCGCTGACGCCATCCAAAAGGGTGACGGTTCCGCGGTTCATGGCCAGTTCCTTGGAAAGGATCTCCAAAACCTGGTTGAGGACCGATTTGAAATCCAATATCGAAGCCATGGAATGGCTGATCTCGTATAGGGCGGTTAATTCCTGGATTTTGCGCGCGGTGTGTTTGGGGTTTTCGGGCATGATGGCCTCAGTGAAGCTAGTCCAACATTTTTGATAAGCATTTCGTTTTTAGCAAAAAACTACAAATTCGTCAACCCTTTAAAAAATTGTCGATGTTTCCGAAATTAGCTTCCAACACCCTTTTCCTTCCCTTGGCGTCCAAACAAGCAAAGAATTCCTGTATTTCATGAGTTAGGATTTCTGTTTTTGGGTTTATCGTGTCCTCGTAACCAAACCCCAACTGGAAGAACCATGAAGTTTTGTAAACATTTTTTCATCCTAACGCTATTCCTATGGCCTGGTACGGAACCATTGCTGGCCCAAACCGCGCTCACTTGGGAGGATGCTGCCAAGGAAGCCACCGCCCACAACCTGGACCTGCTAACCGCCGTACAAACCGAAAAGGCGGCCGAGGACACCAAAATCGCGAGTTTGGGCCAGTTCTTTCCCCAAATTAACTTCAATGCTTCCATCAGCCGTTCGGGTCCCGGGGGCTTGAACGACGCGTTGAATTCCACGGACTATGGCCAAGGCGCCAACTACTCCCTGAGCGCCAGCCAGGACATTTTTTCCGGTTTCAAGGACATAGCCTCTGTGGACCAGGCCAACGCCCAACTGGACAACGCGAAAGCGGAACTGACCCAGGCAAAATCCCAGTTATCCTATAATCTAAAAACGGCTTTTTATTCGCTTCTTTTTTCCCAACAACAAATCGACCTGCTTAAATCCATTCGGGACCGGGACAAGGCCAACGCGGACCTGGTTCAAATGAATTACGATGGGGGTACGGACAACAAGGGGTCCCTTATGCAAGCCCAAGCCGCCGTCACCGAGGATGGTTATTTGGTGGATCAAGCCGTGCTTTCCCTGCGCGTGGCCCAGCGCCAGTTGGATGAGGTCTTAGGCCGCAGCCCCATGGGGGATGTCACCGTTGAGGGAAGCTTTGATGTCCCCTCCCTCCCCGACCAGGAGCCGGATTTTGTGAGTTTAACCAATCAAACCCCCGCCCATCTGGAAGCCTTGGCCCAGTTGCACATCGCCGAAAGCCAGTACGTGACCGACCGCGGCGCCTTTCTCCCCACCCTCTCCGCCAACGCTTCCCTCGGCCAGGGGGGCTGGAATTTCGGGACGCTGAATCCGATCGGTTGGTCGGCCGGATTGGAGCTCAGCCTGCCGATTTTCGACGGTGGCGCGGATATCTTCACCTTCAAAAGCGCTGAGGAGTCCAAAGTCGGCGCCAAGGACACCCTGGAAAGCACCGACCTGAAAACCGATTACGGCTTGGAAAACGCCTATGCCGGTTACAAGGAAGCGGTGGACCAAATCCAGGTCCAACAGTTCCAGGTGGATGCGACGCAGGTACAGGAGCAAGTGGCGAAGGTGGAATATTTGAACGGGCTGATCATCTTCGTGGACTGGAACGTGGTGGAGACCAATTTAAGCACCCAGCAGAAAAACCTTCTTTCGGTCGAACTCAGCGCCAAAACAGCCGAGGCCAGTTGGGAGTTGGCCGAGGGAAAAGGAGATATTCCATGAAGAGAAATCGCCCAGCCGTTCGGGAAACTCGTGGCCTAGACCTCATCCGGTTCCACCGTATCGGGAGCGCCACCCCTCCAATCTTTTTCCGCAATCTGCTGAAAAATTTCAGAGGTTTCCGGCCTTCCCGCCTTATTCTCCTGTCCTTATCAGCCTCGGCCCTGCTCATGGCCGTTTTAGGCGGCTGTTCCCATGGGCACGGCGGCGGTACCGGCTACCGGCAGATGAAGGTGAGCCGCGACGACATCCAACTGACCGTTCTTGCTACCGGCAACGTTCAACCCAACAACGAATTGGCGGTCTACCCGGCCATTGCCTGCCGGATCGAAAAAATCCGCATCAAGGAAGGGGATACGGTAAAGAAGGGAGAGACCTTGATGGACCTCAGTTCCACGGAAAGGGCCACGGTCTTGGACGAGGCCGCCGCCGAAGGCACCTCCCAATTGGCCTATTGGCAGCAAATCTACGAGGAAACGCCCCTGATCTCCCCCGAAAACGGCCAGGTCATTTACCTTCCCACCGTCCCCGGCCAGGTCTGCTCCACGGGAACGACCATGATGGTCATGTCCGACCACCTGATGGTGAACACCCAGGTGGATGAGACCGACTTGGCCCAAATCAAGCTGGGGGAGGCGGCCACCATCACCCTGGACGCTTATCCGGACAAGCCCTTCCCCGCCGTCGTCCACCGCATTTCTTATTTTTCCACGCTCGTCAACAACGTGACCACTTATGAGGTGGATGTTTGGCCCGAACCGGTTCCCACCTTCATGCGCACCGGCATGACGTCCAACGTGGTTTTCAACGTTTCCACCAGGGAGGACGTGCTGACAGTCCCCTCGTCGGCCCTGCAGCAACAGGACAACCAGACCGGCGTCTTCGTGCCGGGTGACAACGGCAAGCCCAAGTTCCAGCCTATCCAAACCGGCGTCACGGACGGCAAAAGGGTGGAAGTGGTTTCCGGGCTCAACGAAGGCGACGCCATCCTGATCAAGTCCTTCTCTGCGGGGCAATACAATCATCAACAGGCGGGCAGCAACCCCTTGATGCCGGGCGCCCCCGGCGGCGGCAATCGTGGGAGTGGGGGCGGAGGTGGCGGCGGTTATGGGCACTAACCACTTCGGCAACCGTCCAAATATCGGTCAACAAAACGGGGAGAGCCGGTTCTAAATTTTAGGAAATAGGTTTTAATTCAAAGACCCATTCCCTCACAATTTGAACCCCTTGGGGGTCTGATCTTGAACGTCATCGAAATCAAGGACATCCATAAGGTTTACAAGATGGGCGATAGCGAGGTTCGCGCCTTGAACGGCGTTTCCCTCAAGATCGAAGCCGGGGAATTTGTAGCCATCATGGGCGCCTCCGGATCCGGCAAGTCCACCATGTTGCAAATCCTGGGACTTTTGGATTCTCCCACCTCGGGTTCCTATAAGCTTCTGGGAAAGGAAGTTTCGACCCTCCAGGAAGACCAGCTGGCGGCGGTCCGGGGCCAAACCCTGGGGTTCATTTTCCAAATGTTCAACCTCCTGCCCCGAACCTCGTCCTTGGAACAGGTTTCCCTTCCTCTCCTTTATTCCGATCCTTCCGCCTCCCACAACAAGCCCGAGGAACTGCTCAATATGGTGGGCTTGGGCCAGCGGATGGACCACAAACCTAACGAACTCTCCGGCGGCCAGCAGCAGCGGGTGGCCATTGCCCGGGCCCTCACCAACCAGCCCAAGATCATCCTGGCCGACGAGCCCACGGGCAACCTGGACTCCAAGAGTTCCGAGGACATCATCGATTTCCTTGGCAAGATGAACGCAAGCGGCATCACCGTCATCCTGGTCACCCACGAGCCGGACATCGCAGCCCACGCCCGCCGCATCATCACCATGAAAGACGGGAAGGTCATGAGCGACAAGGGAAACCACCGGTCGGTTGCCCCCGCTCCCAAGCCCGGCAAGACCCAGGAAGTCCTCAAGAATGCCGTTTCTTCCAGCCATTCCACGATCAGCTTCCGCCATGTCAAGGAATATTTCCGCCAGGCCATGCGGGCGCTGATGGCCAACAAGGTGAGGTCGGCGCTTTCGATCTTAGGCGTGATGATCGGCGTGGGCGCGGTCATCGGCAGCCAGGCCATCGGCACGGGCGCCCAAAAGGCCACCGAGGCCCAGTTGGCATCCCTTGGCACCAACCTGGTAACCCTGCGCCCCGGCTCCTTGGCGGTCGGCGGGGTACAACAGGGGATCGGCACGACCAGCCGCATCATGCTTTCGGACGCCATGGCGGTCACCTCCGTTCCCATGGTCAAGCGCATCGCTCCCGAGATCCAGGGCCACGTCCAAGCCACCTACAGCGACAAGAACTGGTATACCCAAGTGATCGGAACCACCCCGAATTACGCCGACATGAAGGCGGACGAGCCCATTTACGGACGATTTTTCAACGGTGACGACGTCAAAAGGCGCAACCGGGTCTGTCTCCTAGGCCTCACCGTCATCAAGAACCTCTTCGGGGACAAGGCCAATCCGGTCGGTGATTGGATCAAGATCAACCGAATCAATTTCCAGGTCATCGGCGTGCTTCCAGTGAAGGGCTACAACGGCTATTTCGACCAGGACGACCTCATCTTGGTTCCGGTTACCACTGGGATGTACCGCCTGTTCGGTAAACTTTACATCAACCAGGTCGATATCGAAGCCGACAATGAAGAGGATACCGATCCGGTGGCTACTTCTGTCTTCAATTTCATGATGCACCAGATGCGTATTCCCAACACGCCGGACAATGCCAATGCCTTCAACGTGCGAAACATGGCGGATATCCAGGCCGTTCGCAACCAGGCGGCCCAAACCTTCACGACCCTGTTGACCGCCATCGGGGCCATTTCCCTCCTCGTGGGGGGCATCGGCATCATGAATATCATGCTGGTGTCGGTGACCGAACGCACCCGAGAGATCGGCCTGCGGAAGGCCATCGGCGCAAGGGGGGTGGACGTCCTATCCCAATTCCTGATCGAAGCGGTGGTAGTGAGCCTCATCGGCGGTCTTTTGGGCATAGGACTGGGTTGGATCTTCGCGGAAATCATCCAAATATGGAAGGCCATGCCCACCCTCATCACGCCCATTGCGGTCATCGTGTCGACCATTTTCTCAGCCCTGGTGGGCCTCATTTTTGGCATGTGGCCAGCCTACAAGGCTTCCCGCCTGAGCCCCATCCTGGCCCTTCGGTACGAATAAAACCAAAACCGCCGGGACTCTCCGCGCTCCCCCGGCGGCTGCGCGCTTCGTTCAACCCTTTGTTTTTTTCCCGCCCCCGGTTTTGGAGGAAATGCCGGAAACCCAGGCCGAGGCCATTTCCTCCATGGAAACGGACTTGGCCCAGTGGAATCCCGTTTCCATTTCCCGGGATGAAAACCGGGCCTCCAAGGCCACGGACAGGGCGACCATGCGGTCCTTGGTCTGCTGGCGGCAGGTGGGGTGGGACAGCGCCACCATGAGCAGGCCCACGGCCTTGCGCTCGTCGCCCTGGGCCTTCAGGAGGCGGGCCACGCCGGTCAATGCGTCCGCCAAGAGGGGTTTGCATTGGGTAGGAAGCACTTTTTGGACGGCTTTTTGGAAATGCTTCTTCGCTTCTGGAAAGTCCTTTTGGTCGCAGCCCACCTCGCCCAAATGAATGAAGGTGGCCACTTGTCCCAATTCATCCTTTAACCGGTCGAAAAACCCAAGGGCTTCCACGAACCTTTCCCTGGCTTGAGTCAAGTCTTTCCGAAAAAAGGCCAGCGTCCCCAAGTGGTATTGGTTCCAAGCCCGGTTTTCCATGTTCCCCCCCCTTTCCTCGACCAAGGAAAAGGCCGTGCGGTAGAAAAGTTCGGCTTGTTGGTCCTCCCGTAAGGCGAGCTGGAGGTTGCCCATCAGGTCGTGTACCCAGGCTTGGCGGGTTAGATCGCCCGATTCCCTGAAAAGGAAAAGGGCTTCGTCCAGGAGCCGCGCCGCCTCCGCGTAATCCCCCGTGGCCCAAGCCACATTTCCAAGGTAACCCTTGAGAAGAGCCAAGTTCGACCTTTCTCCTGAATGGAGGAATATTTTCAGGCCCGCCTCATAGGTCTCCCGGGCCCGCGGATACTCTCCCATCAATTCCAAAGTCCTTCCCAGTTTCAACAGGCACTGCCCTTCCCTTGAGGAATCCCCGGACTTACGAAAAGCCGCCAAGGCTCTTTCCAAGAACTCCTTGGCGGTTCCCAATCGGGCCGCAGACAAGGACTTTTCGCCCTTTTGAAGTGCGGCTCCAGCGCTTCCTCCGCCATTTTCATTGTTTTTTGGATTCCTAGGATAAGATGGGATCAAGGATTACCTCACTTTGCAGCAAAACAGCCTCAACCTTAGGGTTGGTCGCTTTGAAAAAACTCAATGATGGGTTGGGTCGTGATTGGCAGGGCTAGGCGGTCAGGCCTGCCCGATAGGGATGGATTAGACTCCATCATTTTACACCTTCCAATGCGATCAGGCGTCTTAACTTTACCGAAAAGTGGTTTAATTCAACCCGTTTTTCTAATCTAAAATGAGTCCACCTATGAAGGCAGATACTCTCGAAACCACGGAACAAAAAACCGAACTAGGGAACCCCTGGCAGGTCGTCTTGTTTAACGATGAGGTTCATACCTTTGACGAAGTGATACTTCAGCTTCAAAAGGCGGCCGGTTATTCCCTCGAAAGGGCCACCGAACTCACCTTCCGCGTCCACAATAACGGAAAGGCCGTCGTTTATATCGGGACTAAAGAAGATTGCGAAAAGGTAGCCGGGATTTTGGAGCAAATACGCCTGACCATCCAGGTTGAAAAGACTTGATTTATTTTGTTTGCCGGGTTGCTTTGTGATATTTTTAGGAAAGCTCGTATTTGGAGAGGCGTTAAACCATGCCCGAAGCCAATATTTCCTTCAATAAAAGAGCCTACCCTAGGGTTCCCGCCCACATTCCCGTCTCCTTCCTGGTGATGAAAGAGCACAAGGAACTCAAGAACATAAGGGAATTGATTGAAAAAACAAAAACGGTGGAAAGCCTGGACGCCAGCCTGGGGGGCATGAAATTAGGTGGCGATCCCGGTGGATTGACTCGAGGGGACATTCTCACCCTGAAATTCTCGATCCCTACTAAAGCCACCCCCATTTCCGCCTTTGCGGAAGTAGCTTGGGTCGATGAAAAGGGCGTCGGCATCCATTTTTTGACCCTCAAAGACGATGACTGGCGGTCACTGGAGTTATATCTTCAAGGCTTTCCACCCAAAACCTAGGGTCGCTCGTCATTTTTGTTCAAACGAAGGATCGGCCCGCCTGTAGGATAGGAGCCGATGGGATCAAGCCTTCCGGAGTCTTTTCCGAATGAAAAATTTCAGGTTGCTGCCTTTTTGGGTTTTGACAACAACCATCGTTCCCGTGATCCTATTTTGGTTCCTTTTTTCCACTCTCTTGAAAAAAAACATCAAAAGCACTGTTGTCAATGATGCCCCTTCGGCCTTGGCCCAAAGCCTGAACGGCTTGGAGGGGGCCTATAATCAGGCCCTCAACCGGAACCTCCTGGCTGCGCTTAGGTTGGCCGGGCAAGAGGCGATGACCAAGGCCCTCGCGGCGCCTACTCCCATGACCACAGTGGTAAAAAACATCGGACAATCGGAGTCCCAGTCCTCCCAACTTCCCCTCATCTTGGTGACCGACAGGAAAGGAAACGTGCTCTACGCCACACTCAACATTCCCAAACCCACTCCTCCCCCTTCCTCGGCCGTTTCCTTCAAGAGGAAAAAAACCAATTCCGCCAAAAAAACGCCTTCCTATCCCAATGTGCGGGACTGGCCGGGTATGGACCGCGCCTTGGACGGTTTGAACACCAGCGGAGTCCTTGACGTCCAAGGGATGGCCTATTTGGCGTCCTTGGTCCCGGTCCGAAGCCATGGCCGAACCCTTGGCGTCGCCATGGCGGGGGCTAAGATGGATAAAACCTTCCTCGATGATTTAAAATCAGGTGCGGTGAACGATTTGGCCCTTTATTCGCAGGCCCAAACCCTTTGGACCCGGGCCATTCCGCCTCCTTCCCTGGATCCCAAAAAACTTTCCCCCACGGACCATCCCGCCTTCCAATGGCAAAAAGCCTCCTACTTGGCGGGCGCCATCCCCTTTTTCGGGCTGGATTCTAAAATTGCGGGTTATGGCGTGGTCTTCCAACCCATCAAACAGGCCCTGACGGTGGAGGGCCCCCTATGGAAGGACCTTTGGAAGACTGGTTTTCTCATTGGGTTTCTAGCCCTCTTGGGAGCCTCAGTTTTCTTATGGCGATGGATGATTCCCTTTCACCAGCTGCGGGGGGCCGTGGAGCGGATGGCCCATGGCGATTGGAACGTCTCCCTGCCGGTGAGGCGGCAGGATGAATGGGGCCTCATGGCCCGGGGCCTCCAAGAAATGGCTGAAAGCCTGCGGGAAAAAGAAAGAATTTCCCTTGTCTTGGGAAAGGTCGTGGATCCCCAGGCGGCCAAAAAAATCCTCGGCGACAATGGCTATTTCGCCTTGAAAGGCGAACGCCGGGAATGCACCCTGCTTCAAGCGGGCTTGAAGGGGTTTAACACCTTGGGCGAAAACATGGCGCCCGAAACCCTGGTGGAAGCCTTGAACCATTACTTCAGCGTTATCAACGAAATCATCTTCAAGTATGAGGGCATGCTGGATAAGTTCATGGGGGATGCCGCCTTGGCGGTTTGGGGCGCCCCTTTCAGTCACGGGGACAAGGAGGTGAGGGCCGTGAGAGCGGCCCTGGAAATCCAGGAGTCCCTCAAAGAGTTCAACATTTCCCGGATTAAAACCGGTCATCCGCCATTTACCGTGGGGATCGGCATCCATACGGGAACCGTGGTTTCGGGCAACTTGGGTTCGGATAGGCACCTGGATTACAGTATTATCGGCGAGCCTTTGCACGTTACAGGACGGCTTTGTGCCATGGCCGCCCCGGGACAAACCGTGGTTTCGGATGAAACCTATGAAAAAATTAGTCATTGGGTGAAAGTGAAACCGTTGAATCCAATCGCCGTGAAGGATTCACTGGAGCCATTGAAAACTTTTGAAATCACCCAGTTCCTTTAACTCAGGGTCTTAAGGACCGCAATTGGCGAATACCATTCCGAACCCGACTCTCCTCCAAAAAAACCTTCTCAAGTGGTTCGACCAATACAAAAGGGACTTGCCCTGGCGCCGAACCCGTGATCCCTACGCCATCTTTGTATCTGAAATGATGCTTCAACAAACGCAGGTGAAAACCGTCATTCCCTATTATAAAAGGTTCCTCCAAAGGCTTCCGGATTGGAAAAGTCTGGCGAAAGCCAATGAAGAAATGGTTTTAAAACTGTGGGAAGGTTTGGGGTATTACCGCCGGGCGCGGAACTTAATGGCCGCCGCCCAAAAAATTATCCGGGATTACGACGGAGAATTGCCGGACACGATGGAAAAGATCCTGGAAATCCCGGGGATAGGCCCCTATAGCGCTGGCGCGCTGTTATCTATCGCCTATCAAAAACCTTATCCCGTAGTGGATGGAAACGTGATCCGGGTTTTTTCCCGCCTTTTCCTACTGAAGGGTAACCTTAAAACTGGGAAAGGCCACAAAAAGGTGTGGGAATGGGCCCACAAGCTGATCTCCCACCAGCGCCCGGGCGATTTTAACCAAGCCGTTATGGAATTAGGCGCCACCGTCTGTCTTCCGGAAAATCCCCAATGTTTATTATGCCCCCTCCTCCATCTTTGCCCGGCCGCCCGTCAGGGGCTTCAAACCCACTTTCCGCAGGCCGCGAAACCTTCGGTCACCGCCGAGGTTTCCATGGCCGCGCTTTTCATCGGTCGAAGCGGAAAGGCGCTGGTTAAAAAACGCTCACAGGATGAGAAATGGCTGAAGGGAATGTGGGAATTCCCCAGCGCCGAGGGAAAAAGCTTCGAGGACGCGCTGCGGAAGCTAGAGCTGGATTTGAAGGTGAAAGCCGGTCGGGAAGAACTGCTGGAAGTCCGGCATCAAATCACACACCACAAGATCCGGCTCCGCTTTTTCAGGGCGACGCCCCCCCACCCCGGGCCCCTTTTGGATGGATTCAAGTGGGTGAAGTTGAGCGGCCTCCGGAGACTGCCCTTTGCCAGCGCCCAGGGAAAACTTCGCAAATGGCTTCTCGACAACGACGCTTGACGGCCGTCATATTTCCCCAAAACGGGCGTTTCTTTTTAGGGACCGAGGGGCTATATTCTGCGGGCCTATTCATCTCCCGACGAAAGTGAATTATGAAAAATCGGATAGCCGTTCACTTGGCTTTAAACGCTTGGCTGGCCGCCACATCTTACTTCCCAATTCCGGGGAACTCCTCTTCCCTGACTTCTTATTTTGGCGGCGGCGCGCTTTCCGACGCCGTCCAAATCTCCCCCTCCCCAGCGCAAAAACCCGTTACCGATTTGGGACCCATGCCCTTTTCCAACGCCGAGGCAAATTTTTACCGCCGGGCCTGGCCTATTGATAAAAGCCATTCGATCGGCGCCCTGGTCCTTTTTGGTTCCGTCCTGGCTCTCCTGCTCTTTGGGCTTATCCGTCAAATGGCAAAATCCGGCCCCCGGAAGCCTCCGCCCGAATAAATCCAGCAGCGATGGATCAAGGGTCGGGTGTTTTAGGCCGTAGCCCTTCCGTAGTCACGGCAACTGGCGTCACGGCGGCTTGGATTAAGGGGAAAAATGGTAGCTGATCCAACCTTGCATAGGACGGCCAGGCCTCGTCGGTAAAGACCGCGTCCCTAACCTGTGCCCCCGTGCTCATGTTGAAACATCGGGCTTTAGATTTTTTAATGCACTTGCCCCGTGGATCGTAGAAGCGGTCCCGAAGGACCTTCACCAGGAACTGCTGATCATTGCTCTTGCCCTCTTCATAAGCCCCAAATCTCCTGAAATCTATGTTTATTTTCTCAAGGGTGCCGTCCTCCCGGAAGTAATACCGGAGGTATTGGACCCAGTCCTTGGAGGGGCTTTTAAGTTCCAGGGAAACGAGAATGGGTGACGGCCCTTGGAAATAAACGAGGGCTCTTCGGAGAAAGCCCTTGGGAGCGGCCGTTTCCATCGACGTTTCGGTAGGATATTCTACCCAGGCATTGGGCTGGTCCACGGATAAAACCGCGAAAGACCGGGAGGGCAAGGCACCGCTCTTGGAAGCCGAATCAATGGCGGTGCTGGATTGGTTGATCTCCCGCAGTTCCTTGCCAATATTTCCGGCGGATACGGCCGAGGTAAACAAGATATAAAGAAAGGCAAGGCACGAACTAAACCACCGCCTTTGATACAAGCTCCATTCCTTTCAGGGTTCGCCGAAGATTTTGCACCGTCGCGATTTTAGCATGCGCAACAATGATCGCCACCTTCTTTTAGGTTTCACTTTCCGAGCCGCCCTCAAGGATCTCCATGGTTTTTTCAACGAAATTCCGGGGCAAGTTTTGGGTCGCCCGGGCCTTTTGACGCTCCTTTTTCCATGACGGATTTTTTTGGAGATAATTCCGGTCCCGCGCGCTTAGACTTTTCAGCCAATTTTCAAAGTCCTCAAAGTCCATACCTTGCCCCCTGGATAATTTCCAACCGCCGGTCTCCGCGCCAGGGTTTTGAAAAAAATTCCCATTCCCTTTTGTCAAAGCGGGATTAGGAGGCTTGTTAGTTGCCGGCGGATCCACCGGACCCCTGGTTAGCGGGATTGCCGTCGGAGTCGAACATTTGGAAAGAGTCATCGTTGAAAATCACAAGGATTTGAAGGGGCTGCCCATTTTGCCCATTCGAAAACTTGACCTCCTTAACGCTGGATCCCAGGTAAAAAGGCTTATTGCCGGTTTCGCCCGGTGCCGTGTCATAGAGAAAGGCGTCTCCATTTACGATCTTCACCATTCGGGTTCCATCCTTGCTATTAAAGGAAACCCCCGCCAAAGAACCTTCCTGGGGAGCGGGTGCGGCCGGCTGGCCTGGTGCGGCCTGCGCCGTGGCGGCGCCTTGCGTCGAGGTGGCTGGCTCGTATTCGCCGTTATTGTAAATATAAACGGCGTCGACTTGATAAGGGTCTTGCCACCACCACCAACCGTTGTACCAGTAACACCAGCGGAATAATGCTGGATCATACCACCACCAGTTTCCGGCGTACCAACGGGTCCAAAAACACTGTCCACCCCAATACCATCCATACCAGTGATAGCCCCAGGCGTCGTAAAAGTGGCAGTAATTGTAGCCGCCCCAACTGTGCCAATAATAATGGTTCGCCACGACTTCATTATGGTTGTAAATGTTAATCTGCGCCGTAAAAGCCGCGTTGCGGACGAAACCGTTCATATGGCTTTGGATCACCACGGCGCTGGCGCCTCGGGGCTCGATCACCGCCGCTCGCAAGGCCTCCCCCCCGGGCCCGACCCGAGGTTGGATAAAGGCGGAATGTCCTGGATCGGCGTTCAGCATCTTGCCGCGGGCCAAGGTCGGAGGAAGGCGGGTGATCCCCATGTTCCGGAGTCCCGGCGAAACCGCCTGGGGATGGTTGAAATTGTGGTTGGAACCGCCGGGTTGATAAGCTTGGCCTTGGGCACGTTGGTTGTTCCCCGCATTGGCCCGGTTGAAATGCCGTTGGTTGTTCCGGTTTCCATGGCCTTTGGCCCGCGGCCGCCCCCCCGTGCTCCTTCCATACCCCGAACCGCCATCGTCTCTGCCCTGATCTTGGGCCCAAACAAGCGCCGTAGCCAGCAACAGGGATAAAACCCGGGAAAGAAAAAAGAGTTTTTTCATGAGGCCCCCGTCTCTTAGAAATAAAACCATTGTCTCACAACAAGATAAAGAAACTTTTGCAATCTTTTGACGCATTTCCCCAACGTTAAGTTTCGCAGGAGTTCAAAACGAAAAGGCCTGCGAAAGAAGGGTTTTGGAGACCGGTGAAGTCCCACGGACAAGCCCGGGGATTTCAAGGCAGCCTCTTTAAACCTCGCCCCTCGGTACCCCCAACCTCCAGCGTTGCCTGGGCTGGGAGCTCCTTGTCTGTTTTGACTCATTGGGCTAGAACTTCCGTTACAGGCCTTGCCTAGTCAGCCCAAACCCAGAAGAGTAGGCCCCTTTTGAACCCTTTTTTCAATACAGGGAAGGGGTTGTAAAGTTACAGGAAGCGCTGGGAAGCGGCAAGGCCACTGACCCTCCTTAACCTCATCGAAGATGGAAAAATGGGCGCGAAGGGATGGAAAAGCTATTAGACCTTATCCCCAAGAAGGCCTTCAAAACCGAGATACCTGGGGGAGAAAAAGCTTAGGAGCTCCTTATTGTTTGCCCTGGACCAGTTTTTCGACCACGGAAGGGTCGGCAAGGGTCGTGGTGTCCCCAAGATTGCCGGTGTCGTTTTCGGCGATCTTGCGCAAAATGCGGCGCATGATCTTGCCGCTGCGGGTCTTGGGCAGGCCCTCCGCGAATTGAATCTTGTCCGGCTGAGCGATGGCCCCGATCTCCTTGCGAACATGTTGTACCAGATCCTTCTTGATCTCCTCCGAGGGCATCACGCCTTCCTTCAGGGTCACATAGGCATAAAGGGCCTGGCCCTTGATGTCGTGGGGATAGCCCACCACCGCGGCTTCGGACACCTTGGGGTAGGAGACGAGGGCGCTTTCCACCTCGGCGGTACCGATACGGTGGCCTGAAATATTGACCACGTCGTCCACCCGGCCCAGCAGCCAGTAATCCCCATCTTGGTCGATGCGGCAGCCGTCCCCGGTGAAATATAGGTCGTTAAAGGTGGAGAAATAAGTGTTGATGAACCGCTCGTGGTCGCCCCAGGTGGTGCGCATCATGCCCGGCCAGGGTTTCTTGATGCAAAGCTTCCCCCCTTCGTTGGGGCCGCATTCACTCCCGTCGTCCCTTAAAACCACCGGTTCCACGCCGAAAAAGGGCCGGGAAGCGCTGCCGGGCTTCAAGGTGTGGGCCCCGGGCAGGGGCGTGATCATGAAACCGCCCGTCTCGGTCTGCCACCAAGTGTCCAGGATGGGGCAGTTACCCCCGCCCACGTTGCGGTGGTACCATAACCAGGCCTCGGGATTGATGGGTTCTCCCACCGAACCCAAAATTTTCAAGGAACTCAAGTCGTACTTCTTCGGCCACTGTTCCCCCTCGCGCATCAAGGAGCGGATGGCCGTGGGTGCCGTGTAAAAAATATTCACCTTGTGCTTGGAAGCCACCTGCCAAAAACGGCCGGCATCGGGGTAATTGGGGACGCCCTCGAACATCAGCGAGGTGGCGCCGTTGGCCAGGGGGCCGTAAACAATGTAGCTGTGGCCGGTCACCCAGCCGATGTCGGCCGTGCACCAATAGAGGTCTTCCAGGTGGTAGTCGAAGACGTAGCGGTGGGTCACGGCTACCCATAGAAGGTATCCGGCCGTGGTGTGCAGCACGCCCTTGGGCTTGCCCGTCGAGCCGGAGGTGTAAAGGATGAAAAGTGGGTCCTCTGCCTTCATGAACTGGGCTGTATGGTCCGGGGAGGCTTTCTTCATCTCATCATGCCACCAAAAGTCCCGACCCGCCCGCATTGGAACTTTTCCGTCCCCGCGCCGGAATACGATGACGTTTTGGACGGTCGGGCATTCCTTCAGCGCCTCATCGACGATGGTTTTAAGCTGGAGGGTCCGGCCCGCGCGGAAAGCTACGTCCGCCGTGATGACCGCCACGTTCTGGGAATCTTGGATGCGGTCTTTAATGGACTGGGCTGAGAACCCGGCGAACACCACGGAATGGATCACGCCCAACCGGGCGCAGGCCAGGAGAGCAACGGCCGCTTCCGGCACCATGGGCATATAGACGCAGACCCGGTCCCCTTTTTTCAAACCCTTGGACAACAGGACATTGGTGAACCGGCACACCAATTGGTGCAACTCGGCGTAGGTGATTCGACGGACCTCCTCGTCCTTCTCGCCTTGCCAGAGGATGGCGGTTTTGTCCTTGAGGGGCCCTACCAAATGCCGGTCCAAGCAGTTCACCGCAACGTTGAGTTCCCCGTCCTCGAACCAGGTGTGTCGGATGATGCGTTGGTGGGTATCCCAGGTATATTCGAGGGTCTTAGCGGGTTTTTTAAACCATTGAAGCTCTTGGTGCGCTTGCTCCAGCCAAAAGGCGTGGGAATCCTTGACCGATCGGTCGTACCTTTCCTTGTATTTGGCGAAAGAATCGATATAAGCCCTGGCCGAAAGGGCCGCTGGAGGAGGGAAGGTCAAGCTGTCTTTTTGAAGGGATGTAATGGATTGGTCTTGCGAAGGCATATTTCCCCCTTAAAATAGGACGTAGAGGTTTGTTCTTTTGTTCTAGTGTAATGGCAGGGCGCGTAAAGATAAACCTGTCCTTAACGGAAGGTGAAATCGATTCGCTTTGACCATCCCGGCCGAAAACGATAACAGCCTTTCCCAAGCTATTAGGAAATTATGAAAATCCTTATTGCACCCGATAAATTTAAGGGCATTTCCACGGCGCAGGAAGTGGCCGAAATGCTGAGGAACCAAATCCAGAAACACCTGTCGGATGCCCAAATACGTCTTTGTCCCGTGGCGGATGGCGGCGAAGGCACGCTTATCTCCATCATTTACCTGCTCAAAGGCAAAACCATTTCCACCACGGCCAATGACTCCCTGATGCGCCCCAAACAAGCTCAATTCGGAATCGCCCAACTTCCTGAGAAGGACACCGCCATCATCGAAATGGCCCAGGCATCGGGCCTTTTTCGCCTGGCGCCGGAGGAACGGAACCCCTTGGAAGCCACCAGCTATGGGACCGGTGAGCTCGTCTTGGAAGCCGTCAAGAAGCATAACCCCCGGCACCTGCGGATTTCCCTAGGCGGCAGCGCCATGGTGGACGGGGGGATTGGTTTTCTTCAGGCCCTAGGCGCCGTGATCAAGTCCAAATCGCCGCTCCCGCCCAAAGGGCTTTCAGGAAAACACCTTCCGCTCATTCAAGCCATCGACCTGGAACCGGTCCGGCTGTTGCTAAAGGGCATCGACATCATCGGGCTGGTGGATGTTCAGGTTCCTCTTTTGGGCGACCATGGGGCCGCCCGTTTCTTCGGCCCTTTGAAAGGAGCCACTCCCGCGATGGTGGAGGAACTGGAAAAGGGCCTCTATCATTTTGAGGGCATTCTTTCCAAAGCCTGCGGTCTGTTATTGAAGAACCAGAAAGGATCGGGCGCCGCCGGTGGCATGGGCATGGCGCTCTTGGCGCTGGGCGGAAGGCTGGAAAGCGGCTTTGACTTCGTGGCCCAAACCCTCAAGCTGGAGGAGCAAATGAAGGGCTGTGATCTCGTCATCACAGGCGAAGGCCTGTTGGACAACTCCAGCCGGGAAGGCAAGGCACCCGTGGCCGTGGCGCAGATGGCCCAAAAGATGGGAATCCCCTGCATCGCCATTGTGGGCGCGGTGGCCCCGGAAATGGGATGGTTGAAAGAAGTCGGCATCTTCCAAGTCCTTCCACTTTTTGACGCACCCATCCTGGGCAACGACCCGCGAAAATTGGAAGTCCCCCACCGCTTTGCCGAAATCACCGCGTCCCTTTTCAAGGACCGCCAAGCTTTCTAACTTCAATTCGGTTGAAACCATCCCCACCTTTTTCCCTATTCTCCTTGAGTGTAGCCCCGTGGCGAAGCCAAATGTCTCCCTGCTTTTTGCAAGAGCGTGGTTCTAAGGATGTTCGCATATTAGAGTGACACCAACCGGTACATTTGGAATAGCTCTCAGTGTCACTCAAGAATGCAAACAGCAGTGGTGTGCCAGGGCAAAGGGGGGACGGCCGGAAGCGGGTCTACTCGGTTTCTTAGGAATGAATGGCGGGGGGATGAGATTGGGGCAATTCATGCCGCCGGTCGGATTTCTTGCCTTCTTTAATCATAAGGTAAGTGATGAACCCTACTAACAAACCCATGACGCCGAGCATGAAGAAAATCGTAACAACGATCCCAATGGTCAATCCGCCGGAAAAGCCGCCCGTATTCTTAGAAAGATTTTCGCTGCAAAAGGGGCAAGCAACCGCGGCGGAGTACAAAAGTGTAAAAATTAAAAAGTGTAAAAGGGAAAGGATTCTTCTCATCAAATCACCCCGTTCGAGTACCGATCCTAAAATTTTACGTTCGCAAAATTTCAATGTTTCATGAAGATCAGGACATCCAAAACCACGGCGCCGTTCATGATGCAAAACAATACGAAGGGGAAAAGCGCGGTGGTCCGCAACAAGCGATCGTCGTTCTTGAGGCCCATGAAGAAAAGCCCGACCAAAATGGTTTCCGACCCGGCCAAAAGAAGGGCGGCGATGATGTGGCCGACCGGTGCCAGGAAATCAGCATAGGAAAGTCCGATTTGAACGGCGGTGATGACCAGCAGGGTGATGAAAATATTAAGCTTATTGGTGATGGCCGAACTCATCTTCTCCTCCTTAAACCAGGTAAAGTACGGGAAACAGGAAAAACCAAACCACTTCCACTAGGCACCAATAAAGGCCGCAAACTTCGATGGGGCTGTTGTAGGTCTTGGTGAAATCCCCCCGGCGGGCCCGCCAGGCCAAAACCGCCATGACCACCACTCCGATCAGGATATGGAGCCCGTGGAAACCCGTCATGGTGTAGTAGCAGCTGTAAAAAATGTTGGTGGACGGCAGCAAGCCCTCTTTAATTTCCCCCGTATATTCCACGGTCTTCAAGGCCAGGAAGGCCAGCCCGCAAAACGCCGTGAACAGCAGGTTGTTGGAGGTCTTCACTCCGTCCCCCGACTTGCTGGCATTCACCGCGTTGGTCATGAAAAGGCTGCTGATGACCAGGATGAAGGTGTTCACCGAGGCGATCAATACATTCAGCTGATGGGGATGGGACAGCTCAGGGTGGGCATTGCGCATGATGATGTACATGGCGAAAAAGGGCGTGAAAAACATGATTTCGGACGAGATGAAAAGCCACATCCCGAAGCTGACATGCTCAAGCCTTTCTTCGGTTTCGACTCGGACCGCTGTGTGTTCCATGGTTCTCCCTTTCCTTCAGTAAAGATTCTTAAGCCAACGCGGGTTAAGCTGGCAGCTTTTCGTCCTGGGCAATCCAGTCGCGCCCGACCTTTTCCGCCTCCTCGCCGCTGTATTCATAGGGCCCGCGATAAACGGTGGGGATTTTATCAAAGTTGTGGTAAGGCACCGGCGAAGGAATGGTCCATTCCAGTGTGATGGCGTTCCAGGGATTGGCCTCGGCCTTGGGGCCCTTCACGATGCTGTAGAAATAGTTGAAGAGGAAAATAAGTTGGCTGGCGCCGAGGATAAAGGCCGATACACTAATAAACACGTTGATGTCCTGCATGGGTTGCAAGTACTCGTAGCCGGTGGAT
This sequence comes from candidate division FCPU426 bacterium, assembly GCA_030038835.1. Taxonomy (GTDB): domain Bacteria; phylum Oederibacteriota; class Muellerivitia; order Muellerivitales; family Muellerivitaceae; genus JAJPJW01. Next base: position 1,186 of record JASHQZ010000062.1, on the reverse strand, counting down.
GTCGCCAATCGGCGCATTTGCCCGCCTTCTCCCAAAAGGTGCATGGGGAAAAAGGTGCAGTTGAAGCTCACGAAGGTCAGGAACCAATGCAGGTATCCGAGCTTATCGTTCATCTTGCGGCCCCACATCTTGGGGAACCAGTAATAAAGGCCTCCAAACACCGCGAAAACCGAGCCGCCAAAGACCACGTAGTGGAAATGGGCGATGATGTAATAGGTGTCATGGATATAGAGATCCACGGGCGTGGCGGCCATAAAGATGCCGCTCAAACCGCCGATGATGAACATGGAGAGGAAGGAAAGTCCGTGGAGCATGGGCACCGTCAGTTGGATGGAACCTCGGTGGAGGGTACCCAGCCAATTGAAGACCTTCACGCCCGAGGGAAGGGCGATCAGCATGGTGGTCATCATGAAGCCCATTCCCATGGCTGGGCTCATTCCAGACACGAACATGTGGTGCCCCCAAACGATGAAACCAAGCCCCATGATGGTGGCCATGGAGGCGACCATGGGCTTATAGCCGAAAATCGGCTTGCGGGAAAAGGTGGAAATCAGCTCGGAAGCAAGGCCCATTCCCGGCAGGATCAGGATGTAGACGGCTGGATGGGAATAAAACCAGAAAATATGCTGCCAAAGCAGGGGGTGGCCGCCTCCTCCTGTGTTGCCCAGCAAACCCCCGCCGCCCACCAGCTGGTCGTCGCTATTCTGCAGGCCCGAGGGAATGAAAAAGGATGTGTGAAAGACCTTATCCATGAACATCAAGGCCATCGCGGAGCCTAACACAGGCGTGGCTAGGGCTTGGAACACGGCAGTGATCAATTGGGACCAAGTCACCAAGGGCAGGCGATCCCAGGTTAAGCCGGGGGCTCGCATCTTCACGATCGTCGTGAGGAAGTTAATGCCGCCCACAATGGATGAAAAGCCAACCAGGAAAACCGACAAAAGCCAAAAAATTTGGCCCAAACCAGAACCCGGCGTGGCGCTGGAAACGTCGCTTAAGGGTGGATAGGCCGTCCAGCCAGCCTCCGCCGCACCCTTGGCCAGGAAAAAGGACGAAAAAGCCAGGAGGCCCGCGGGTAAATAAAGCCAATAAGAAAGGGCGTTCAACAGGGGGAAAGCCACATCCCGGGCGCCGATTTGAAGGGGAATCAGATAGTTTCCGAAGACCGCAACCAACATAGGGATCA
>JASHQZ010000061.1 GCA_030038835.1 candidate division FCPU426 bacterium | reverse complement strand
CCATTCCCCGAGGGTTCCTTCCGTCGGGGAAATGAAGGAGCTCCTCCAAAAGGCCCTTGCCAGGCTTGAGCCCTGGCAGTTTTGGGTGAACCCGGACTGCGGGTTGAAGACCCGCGGCTGGCGGGAAGTGGAGGAAGCCCTCGTGAACATGGTGAAGGCGGCGAAGGAACTGCGGCAAGGGTCGGGTGCCAAGTAGGTTGGAAGAACCTTGGGTCACTGGACCTTCCACGGGGACCTTGAGATGAGCAGCTTTTTGGGAGCTAAAGGGGAACCCGCACAAAAGCGTCGGCGAGACCATCCCAAGGGCAGGATTCGGGATGGAACAAGTGGGCCAGGATCTCCACACCGTCCACGAGCCGCATGCCGGGCCGGGCGAAATAGGCGTTGGCGGCCACGGCGAAGACCCTGTTGTTCTGGACGGCCGAGAGGTTTCTCCAACCCGGCCGGGTTTTCAGGAGCTCCACCTGCCGGGCGGCTTCCTGCGTGTCGAAACCGCAGGGGGCCACCACCAGGACATCCGGGTTGTAGGCCGTCACATCCTCCCAGGCGGTCCGCACCGAATCCACGCCCGGCCGGGCGATGGGGTCCGTGCCCCCGGCCCAGCCGATCATCTCGGGTATCCAGTGCCCCCCGCAGTAGACGGGGTCCACCCATTCCATGAAAAAGGCCCGCACCTTCGGGAGTGCGGCGGTGGCGGCCCTCACTTTTTCGATCCGGCGCCTGGCGTCCCACAGCCTTGCCTGGGCCCTTTCCCTGGTTCCGGTTTTCTCCCCCAGGGCCAGGAAGTCGCTGAAGACGTCCTCCAGTGAATGGGGCGTCTGCCACAGGATCTCAGGCTTGGGCTTCAGGGACCCCAGCACTTGGGTTACTTCGTTGCCCGAAACCGCGCAGAGCTTGCACAGGTCCTGGCTGACGATCAGCGTGGGGGCCAAGTTTTGAAGGCTCTTCTCGTCCAGGATATACAGGCTTTTGCCTTGGGATACCCGCTCGCTGACGGTCCGGTCGATTTCCTCAAGGGTCATGGCGGAGTAATTGGCCGCGCTTTTCACCACCACGGGCTTGCCTTTGACCTCCACCGGGAAATTGCACTCGTGGGAAACGGCCACCAGGTCGTCGTAAAGTCCGAGCTCGCAGATCATCTCGGTAGCCGAGGGCAGGAAGGACGCGATGCGCAGGGCGGAGGACAAGGGCGGCTCCTATTTTGAGGCGGCTTGTTGGGCCTGGATTTCTTTCCCCAGGCATTGGGGGCAAAGGCAGTCGTGGCCCGGAGTCACCTGGGCCAGGGGCGGGAAGCCTTCGCACCAGCAACCGCTCGCCGGAGAATGGCACTCAAAGGACCCGCCGCAACGGTGGCAGGCCTTGGTTCGGGGTTTACTTTGCAACTTCATAAAACGGATTGTACACTAAAACCCATTTTGGCTACAGGCAACGGAAAGACAGTGGGTTTCAACTCAAAACTCAAAACTCGAAACTTAGAACTCCGGCGGGCCGCGGCTGGTTTTTTATTATGGGGCTTGCTGTTTTGCCGAGTATTCGCCGGTGATCAAGCCAGCTATCCGCGCCGGGTCATTTCCCTTTCCCCCAATTTCACCGAGATCCTCTACGACATCGGCGCCCAGGACCAATTGGTGGGCGTAACGGACTTCTGCAAGTTCCCACCCGAGGCGCAGGAGAAGGAAAAGGTGGGGGGGTGGGTGAACCCCAACGTGGAGAAGATCGTGGCCCTCAAGCCGGACCTGGTGCTGGTGCCCCAGTTCACCAGCGACGGCGGCGCGAGGTTTAAGAAACTCGGCCTGCCCGTCTGGGTCCTGAGCTGGGCCACGGTGGAGGATGTCCTGGACCTCTACGATTTGATCGGCAAAAAACTGGGCCACGGGACCGAGGCGCGGAAAGCCAAAGCCCGCCTCCAGGCCCGGCTGGACCAGCTCAAGGGCAACAAGTCCAACGAGGCACCCCTTTCGGTCCTTTTTATCGTGGACCACACTCCCGGCACGCTCCAACAGCTTTACGGGGTCGGGTCCCATAATTTCGTGGATGAGCTCATCCAGTGGACGGGGGGCAAGAATATGTTGGGGGACTCGCCGGTGGAATACCCCCTGGTTTCCAAGGAGCAGATCGTCGGCCGCGACCCCGACGTCATCATCACCGTCCTGCCGCCCCAGGCCAAGCCGGACGAGGAAAAGGCGGATGTGGATTCGTGGAAGCAGTTGCCTTCCCTCAAGGCCGTCCGGGAAGGGCACATCTATTGTTTCCAGGGCGACGACCTGATGGTGCCGGGCCCCACCATGCTGCACTTGGCCCAGTTGATCTCCGAGGCCCTGAGAAAAGCCAGGGCAACCCATGAGTGAAACACGGCCCGCTTTTTTAGTCACGGGTACCCACAGCGGCGTCGGCAAAACCACCCTTTCCTTTACCCTCATGGCCCTTTTGGAACGCCGGGGCTTCCGGGTCCAGCCCTTCAAGGTCGGCCCGGATTACATCGACGGCGGTTACCACCGCCTGGCCACGGGCCGGGATTCCATCAATTTGGACCTTTGGATGATGGGTTGGAAGGGCCTGGAAGAAAGTTTCCGGCGCCACGCGGCCCAGGGGGACGTGGCGGTCATCGAGGGCATGGGCGCCCTTTACGACGGCAAGAACGGCACCTTGAGCGGCAGCTCGGCCGAGATCGCCAAGCGGCTGGATGTCCCCGTGATTTTGATTATCGACATTTGGGGTTCCACGGTCACTGCCGCCGCGATCGTGGAAGGCCTTTTACGGTTCGATCCCCAGGTAAGGCCGGCGGGGATCATCCTCAACCGCGCCGGAAGCCAGAAGCATTTCCAAATGGTCTTGAGGGCCTTCCGGCCGGCTTTACGGAGAAGGGTCCTGGGGTATTTATCACGGGACCGCGCCCGGGAGATCCCCGAACGGCACCTGGGTTTGAAGACTTTGGGCGAAAATGCCAGGGCCCGCGAAACCCTGGAAGCGACCGTCGCGGCCGCCTCCCAAACGATCGACATTTCCCGACTGATTCAACTTTTGAAGGTCCATCAAACCGACCCTTCACCCAAGGGCCTTTCGGACCCTGAACCCGGAGTCCGGATCGGCCTGGCCCGGGACGCGGCCTTTTGTTTTTATTACCGGGAGAATTTGGACCGGTTGCGCCAGGCGGGCGCCGAACTGGTGGAGTTCAGCCCCTTGAAGGATAAGAAATTGCCGACGGGCCTGGATGGGCTCTATTTGGGGGGCGGTTATCCGGAGAGCTTTCCCGGGAGACTTTTCCGGAACAGGGGTTTGCGGAAAGAAATTTTAGGCAAGGTCCGCGGTGGAATGCCCGTTTACGCCGAATGCGGCGGGCTCATGTATCTCTCGAGAAGCTTGAGGGGGTTCGACGGTAGGACTTGGCCCATGGTGGGCGCCCTTCCTTTGGCCATCGCCATGGACCGCCGCCGGATGACTTTGCGGTATGTGGAGATCAAGACCACCTCGCCGACTTTGTTGGGGCCCAAGGGTACGGTGGCCCGGGGGCATGAATTCCACTATTCCTCGATCCTGTCGAACGGCTACCGCGGCAAGGCCCTTTACCAAGGCGTGAACGGCGGGGGCGACCGGTTTCAGGAGGGGTTTGCCTTCAAAAATCTCTTGGCGAGTTACTGCCACCTGCATTTCGCCTCCAACCCGCTTCTCCCGGCCTCCATGGTCGGGGCTTGTCGGAATTACGGGTCGTCCCGGAACAGAGATTGACAGCGGCCTGGAACAGGAGTATTTAATTCCCCACAACTCAGGGTGTTCGGGAAGCCGGTGAGAATCCGGCACGGACCCGCCACTGTGAGGGGCGACGATTTCTTCCGCCAGCCACTGTCCATAAGCATAAGGATGGGAAGGCCCGGAAAGACGCCCCAAGTCAGGAGACCGGCCTTGAGGTGAATTTTCGACGGCTTCTTCGGGAAACAAGAAGCGGAGAATAAACCTCGCCTCCCCGGTTTTTCCTCCCTTTCGCTCCCGCTCAAGCCTCGCCTCGGGAGTGGGCCCATGATGAGAGTCATCCTGTCGTTGCGGTTGGCCGTTCTTTCGCTGCCCCTGGTTTTTTTCCTCGGGGGGCTCAACCCCCTTTCCGCGCAGGAGTCAACCCCGGTTTCTTCCTCCACGCCGTCCGTTCCGCTTGCTGGGGCCACCCCTGCGGAGGCCGCTGGTAACACCCCCACCGTGGAGTCTTCCGCCAATACCACTCCGGCCCAGGCCTCCGTTTCCATGTCCGAAGTGGTGGTGACGGCCAACCGGCTGGACACGCCGGTTTCCCAGGTGACCGATTCCATGACCGTGATTACGGACCAGGATATTGAAAGAAAGCAATTGACCAGCGCCTTGGACGCCCTCCAGGACGTGCCGGGGGTGGAAACGGCCCAAACCGGAAATCCAGGCGAAATCTCATCCATTTTCATCCGCGGAAACGATTCCCAACACACCCTGGTCCTCATGGATGGTGTTCCGCTCAACGATCCGGTGGGTGACCCGTTTGATTATGAGTACTTGGACGGCCTGGACTTGGCGGATGTGCAACGGATCGAGGTGGTGCGGGGCCCCCAAAGCACGCTGTGGGGTTCCAATGCCATTGGCGGAGTCATCAACATCATCCCGAAAAGCGGCCCGGGGCCTTTGGGCGGTTCGGTGCTGGTGGAGGGGGGATCTTACGGGACTTCCCGTGAGGCCGCCTCGGCCCAGGGCGGCGATAACGGCGGGTATTTCAGTCTCGACGCGTCCCATTATGACACCGCCGGGTTCCCGGCCGTGAACGTGAGGGGTTTGGACTCCACCGACGCGGCTTTGGAGCCTTCCACCGCGGGCACGCTCAATAACGGCGACGACAATAACACCGCTTCCTTACGATTGGGATCGAACCTGACCGACAACCTGGAAGAGAAAGTCTTCGCGCGGTACAGCCAATCCAACACGTCCTTGGACGCTTATGACAGCAATTTTGTCCTGTCCGATGACCCGGATTATTTCGCCCTCCAGAAACAGTTTATGGCGGACAGCCATACGGATTGGAAACTGTTGGGAGGAAGTTGGGAGCAGGAACTCAACATTTCCTTTTCCGACGACAACCGCATTTATACCGGCGTTTCCAATCCCTATAACACCTACTTTGAAAACGGCAATTTCGACGGCCAGACCGCCCAGGCGGTCTGGCAAAACGACATCCGCTTGGCCAAGGAAGAGACCTTGGTCTTGGGCGTCCAAGGCCAGGAACAGTGGGCCGTTTCGGCGGACACCAGCGGCTATACGGACTTGATGACCAGCACAACGGACGCGGTGCCCGTGACGAACGTAAGGACCGGCTCGGGTTTCGCCGAGAGCCAGACGGACATCGGGGACCGTTTGTTTTTCAACCTCGGCGGCCGCTGGGAGGATCACAGCCAGTTCGGCGTCCATACGACCTATCAGTCGGGACTGGCTTATTTCATTCCGGGCACGGACACCAAGATCAGCGCCAATTACGGCACGGGCTTCCTCGCGCCCTCGCTTTATCAGCTTTACGACCCCAATTATGGAAACCCCAACCTTAAGCCCGAGACCAGTTTGGGCTACGATTTTGGCTTCGAGCAACCCATCGGGGGGAAGGGAGGCCTGAAGATCGGGGCCGATTATTTTGACAGCGATTTGACCAACTTGATCCAAGCCGGCCCTCCACCCGATTACACTCCCGAAAACATCGGCAAAGCCCGGACCTATGGGGTCGAAAGTTTCGCCGAATTTAGCGGCATTCCGGACTTGAGCCTGAAAGGCAACTACACCTATACCAACGCCTGGGATATCACCGACGACACCGCGCTCTTAAGGCGCCCCCAGAACAAGGCCGGCGCCGATGCAGACTATCAGTTAGGGAAGGCCGGTTTCGGCGCTTCGGTCCTTTATACCGGGACCTCCCTGGACGATGATTTTGGAAACGGGCCCAACGGGCCTGTCGTGGTCACCTTGCCCAGTTACTTTCTCGTCAACTTGAGGGCTTCCTACCAGGTGAACAGCCAGGTGAAACTCTTCGCCCGCGTGGACAACCTGTTCAACCAATGGTACGAGGAATTGTACGGCTACAGCACGCCGGGATTGTCGGCTTACGGGGGGACGCAGGTTTCGTTTTAGAAGAGAGAGAGGACAGCCGGAAGCGGGTTTCAGGAGCCCGCTCTCCGGCTTTTTTATTTTCGGGAGGTTAGGCGGAGCCGTTGGTCGAGGATATCCAGCAGTTTTCCGTCGGCGCCCAGGGGTTTGGCCAATCTCACCTTCACCTTCGGGTGATTCTTGCGGAAAGCAGCCAAGATTTCAGGGATGTGCTGGCGTACGTGTTTGGCTGCGAAGAGGAACAAGGGCAGGACAATCATTTCGTCCGAAGAAACGGCGAGGGATTCCAAGGCCTGGGGTATGGAAGGTTCCGCCAGTTCCAGGAAGGCATGGGCGATTTTCCAACCCGGATGGCGCCGGCGGTAATTCCCTGCCAGCTTCTTGAATTCAGCCTGGGCTGACTTGTCCCGGCTGCCATGGGCCACGATCAAAATAGCGGTGTTCATAATTGAAGAAAGCCGGTGTGGAAGTTGAGGACGGTTAAAAAGAGACCCGCCACCTCTGCCAATTCAAGGGTGGCTCCCAGCCCATCACCGGTCAACCCCTTGATCTTGGACTGAGAAAGAAATCCAACGGCCAGGGCGCATAGGCCCGCGGCCAGGAAAACTTCCAAGGCTTGAAGCTTCAGAAGCGCGAAGCCCGCAGCCAGGCTCAGGAGCGTGGAAAGGGCGAACCAGGAGGGGGCCAGGCCCACCACTTGCGATCCCAGGCCATGGTCGCCCGGCGGGGCCTTGAAGACCGCGCAGGAAAGGGTGACGGCCCACCGCGCGGCCAACGGAATCAGGAGGAGCCATTTCCAATCCTCGCTCCTGGACAAAAGAAGGCTTAAAAGGCCGTACTTGAAAAGAAGCACCAGGAGGATACCCGTCACGCCATAGGCGCCGGTGGCGGAATCCTTCATGATGCGCCGCCGGTCCTCCGGCGTTTTCCCGCCGAAAAACCCGTCGCAACAGTCCGCCAGGCCGTCCAGGTGGAAAGCGGCTGTCCCGAGGACCCAGGTGAGAAGGATCAGAAGGGCTTTCAATTCGTGGGCCAGGTGGATCCGGGAGATGAGCGCCAAAAGGCCGCCCAAAAACGCGCCCACCAGGGGATAAAAGGCCACGGAAGTTTTGACTTCGGATTCCTTCCACTCCTTGGGCGAGACCGGCAAGGGGGTCAGGGTGGAAAAAGAAATAAGGAATGATTTCATTAACTTATTCAAAGTTATTCACATTCGATCCAACCAGTAATGGGGTTCCCGGTGCAGGTGTGCCACGGCGATTACCACGATGGTTTTTTCTTCCATGCCGTAGATAAGACCATAGGGAAAGCGGGCTAGGAGACACCGACGTAAACCGGGCTCTATTTCCGTGCAAGACAAGGGGAGGTGGACGATCCGGCGAACGGCCCTGTCTAATTCATCGAGGAATTCCCGTCCTAAACCCGCTGTTTGTTGGTTGTACCAGTCAACGGCCTCGTCGAGTTCGAGCCGGGCCAGTACAAGAAAGCGGACTTTCACGAACGGCGGTGTTTGCCCATGACGGTTTCATACGATACGGTCGCGACTTTGCCGGCTTTATAGGCGGTCCAACGCTTGCGGGCTTCTTGGGCCCACACCCGGTCAATGGCCGGGTCGGGTTTGTCTAAATCCGAAAGGATCGCATCCACCAACTGCAACTTTTCCACATCCGGTAGTGTATGAATCTCTGTCGCCAGTTTTTTCACCGTTTTAGTCATGAGACCGCCTCCGCTACTTGCTAATTTAGGCCCCTCTGATTTTTTCCACAAGAATCATTTCCCGGATGGATTAGCGGGTTTTTGAAACCCTGTTTTCCTTCTTATTTTCAATCTTTTTAGGCACCTTGGCGCTCTCGAAAGTCGCCATTTCGGCGTGGGCCCGGACGGCCGCCTCCAGGATGTTCAAGGCCAAGGCCCCGCCCGTGCCCTCCCCCAGGCGCATCTGGAGGTTCAGCAGGGGTTCCACGCCCAGTATTTCATAGAACTTCGTATGGCCCGGCTCCTCGGAGCGGTGGGAAAAGAAGGCGAAATCCTTCACTTGGGGGTTAAGGCGGTAAGCCACGAGGAAGGCGGAAGAGGTGATGAAACCGTCCACCACCACCGGGATGCGGTTCTTGGCGCAGCCTAAGACCACGCCGGTTAAGGCAGCGATTTCCAGCCCACCCACTTTTTGAAGGGCTTCCAGGGGTTTTGCCAGGCCCAGGCGGTGGCGTTGAAGGGCTTCCTGGATGACCCGGCATTTGTTCATCCATTGGGTGCGGTCAATGCCCGTGCCGAAGCCCGTCACATCCTCCACGGCGCAAGGCAAGAGCGCGGCCATGAGGGCCGCGGCCGAAGTGGTGTTGCCGATGCCCATTTCCCCCAAAACCACCCACTTTACCTTGTCTTTCTTGGCCTGATCGGCCAGGCGGACGCCCCACTCCAAGGCCTTTTGGCACTCAGCCTCGGTCATGGCGGGTTCCAACTTGAAGTTGCGGGTCCCTGGGGCCACCTTGGCCCGGATCAGTTGCCTGTTTTTAGGCAATTCCACGGCTACTCCCACATCTATTACCTGGACCTCGGCCCCCGCCTGCCGCGCCAGGGCGTTGATGGCGGCCCCACCCTTGAGGAAATTCAGTACCATCATGGGCGTCACCTCCGAGGGGAAAGCCGAAACCCCTTCCGCCGTGATCCCGTGGTCGCCTGCACATAAAATGACCCTTTTTTTCCCCAGGGCGGGCACGGCCTGGCCCGTGATGCCGGCCACCTGGACGGCGATGGATTCCAGCCGGCCCAGGCTGCCCGCGGGCTTGGTCAATTGGGCCTGGCGCTTTTGGGCCTCTTGGATGGCTTTGGAATGGAGTTTGGGGATGGAGGAAACCAGTTTGGAAAGGTTCATGGTTTTGCCTTTTGTTGTGGATTTCAACAAGGCGTATTTAACCACAAACGGTAAAGGGGTGGAATGGCGGACCAGGCAGGCTGTCAGCTGTCGACGGTGAGCGGTTAGCTGCCGTTCAGCGCTTTTTCTTGTGGCCCAGGATATTGCGGTAGCGCCTGGAATAGATTTCGCTGATTTGAGGCTTCAAGGGCGATAGCCAGAAGCCGTCGCGGGTCTTGGGCTTGACGATTTGGCTTAAAAGGCGGGCCTTGTGGCGGTAGGAATATCCCATCTTCCTCTCAACCCAATCCTTGGGTTTGCCGCTGCGGATGGCCCAGAGCAGGTAATGGGGCGTCAGGGATTTAAAAGGGAACTTGGCCCGCCAGAGGCCGATAAGTGCAACATTTTCGTCCGGTGAAAAGCGGGGTTTTCCGGAAAACCGGTTGTAGAAAAGGTGGAACTTCCTCTCGAAGGGAAGCTTGGGGGAATCCTCCTCCATCGTTTGCCACGCATGGCGCAATTGGACGGATTTTTTGGAATAGCCCAGTTCTAGGAAATGCCCCTGGATGGTATTGCGGTGGATATCCAGGGCCTTGGCGGTCTGGATGATGTTTCCCTTGTAGACTACGAACCAATGGAGGAAGTAATGCCGGTCCAGGTCTTCCGGAAACAGCCCTCTTTTCCACAAACGATTTAAGACGGATAAGCCCTTGATCCACTGGGCTTTGGGGACGGCGGTTGGAATTTTGAAGGCCAAGGTCTCACTCTCTTAAAAAAATTTGCAACGTTTTCGACCGGTAGTGTGGCAGGTTTGGTTTTTTTTTCAAGTTTTGAGATGTAGTTTATTCTTAACTTAATTTAGACGTTTAATTTGGACGGGAATTCCCGCCACCAGGAGGACCACCTGGTGGGCGATGGAAGCGGCGGATTGGTTGAACCGGCCTTGCAAGTCGCGGAATTCGCGGCCCAGGCTTGTTTCCGGAACGATTCCAAGCCCCACCTCGTTGGAGATGATCCGCAAATTCACGTTTAATTCAGGCAGGACACGGAATAATTTTTCAAATAATGTTTCAATTTCAGGCGGTGTTAATTTTTTTCCGCCCACTCCACACAACAGATTCGAAATCCAAAGGGTGGCGCAATCCAGCACGAGCAACCCGCGGGGGGAGGCGGAATGTTTCAACAACGCATCGAGGACCCCATAGGGTTCCTCGACGGTTTGCCACTGGGGATCCCGTTCCCCGCGATGGCGGTCGATGCGCCGGGCCATTTCGTTGTCATGGGCCGTGGCCGTGGCCAGGAAGACCTTGGGATGGAAGGAGTCCTCGTCGCCCTGGTGCAGGGCGTAACGCGATTTTCCCGACCGCGCGCCGCCCAGGATGAGTTCGATGTGGGCCATGGGTGACCTTTTATCACCTGGAAGGGCCCCCGCCAAGGGCCGAATATCCGCTTGAGGGCCCAGGCCGGGGGCGTTGATGCCGCCTTGGCCTATCCTCCAAGGCCGAATAACCGGGTTTTCCAGGCTTACATTGACGGTTTCCGCACTTATAGGCTACAATCATCCCTCTTTTTGACAGGTTGCCTCTTCACTTCATCAAAAGACAAGGGTTCCCTTAAAAAATGAAACGAACGTACCAACCTAACCGCCGTAAACGCCAAAAGGTTCACGGTTTTCGCAGCCGGATGAAGAAGGTCGGTGGCCGCCGGGTTTTGAGCAGCCGCCGGAAGAAGGGCCGTTACAAAGTCAGCGTCCAGTAACGGCAAGCAACGCCGAATTATGAATTTGGAATTCATAATTCAAAATTGACGTTTAGGGTGTTTTAAGTGCCGCGATTTTTAAAGGCCGAGCGGCTGAAACGATCCAAGGATTTTAAGGCGGTTTTTCAGCAGTGCCGCAAATTGGAAGACGGCCATTTAGCCATGTACGTGCAGTTTAGCGGGGATGCCGCCCTGCGTAAATTCGGCGTTTCGTTGAGTCGGGCCTTGGGCAAGGCCTACCTTCGGAACCGCCTCAAGCGGCGTCTCCGGGAAATTTACCGGGTGGAAAAAGAAAAGTTCCGCGGGGGTTACCAGATCATCGTGGTTCCCCGGCGCGGAAGCGCAGGCCGCGGCTTCGGCGAGTTGAGGGCTTCCTTCCTCACGCTCGCCACGCGCTCAGGCCTCCTCCCCCGGATGAAGCAGGGATCTTAAGAATGGACAAACTCTTGAAGCAAGGGCTTTTAATTTTCATCAAGGGGTATCAGCTGATGATCTCGCCTTACCTACCCCCTTCCTGCCGGTTTACGCCCTCTTGCTCCGAATACACCCGCCAAGCCGTGGAACGTTATGGCGTTGTAAGAGGCCTTTTCATGGGCCTGAAGCGTTTGAGCCGTTGCCATCCCGCCTCATCCGGAGGGTTCCACCCCGTGTCCTAATCTTTTAACGGGGGAATCGCTTTGGACAACAACAGCCGCTTGGTCCTGTTCCTGATCCTTTCCATGGTCATCCTGGGCCTGTCCCAGTTCCTTCTTCCTACGCCTCCCGCGCCCCCGGAGAACGCCTCCCGCGCCGCCTCCCCATCCGCGCCGGCCACCTTCGCCGCGCCTTCGGAAGGCGCTCCAGCGGCCGAGGCAGCCGGCAAGGCCGTCCCCAGCCGGAAAACCGCCCA
>JASHQZ010000009.1 GCA_030038835.1 candidate division FCPU426 bacterium | reverse complement strand
ATATCGGAAAATGTCCTTTTCCGGAAAGACGGCCGGACCCCTTCGGGCCCGGACCGGCCGCTTTCCTATTTTCTTGCCCATGAGATTACCCACAACCTGACCAACCGGTTCCTGGGACCCTGGGCCCAATGGCGCCTACCGGTTTGGAAGAGGGAAGGCTATGCCGATTACATCGGCAAGGGCGGCGATTTCGACTTTAAGAAAAACCTAGCGCTTTTCAAAAAAGGGGACCCGTCGCTGGACCCGCATGCCTCGGGACTTTACCTGCGCTACCAACTGCTGGTGGCCTATCTACTGGAAAAGAAGGGACTGACGGCGCCGCAGCTTTTGACCGGGTCCTTTGACCAGGCCGCGCTTGAAAAGGAACTCCGGAGCCTTCCCGATTGAGCGCCCCGCGCATCCGCCCCGGAACGGCTGAAGACATCGACGAAATCTCCCGTGTTTACGCCCAGACATGGAGGGAAACCTACCAGGGCATCGCGCCCGAGCCCTTCGTGAAGGGGATGTCGGCCGGCGCCGCGGCCCAGATTTTCCGCGACAGCCTGAAGTCCGAAGGCCACTCCTATTTCTTCCACGTGGCGGAAGCCCCCCAGCGCCGGCTGGTGGGCTTCGCCGACGGCGGCAAGGAAAGGGTCCACCGCGAAAGGGGCTCGGGCCCGGGGCGGGGCGAGCTTTACGCCATCTACATCCTCAAGGAATTCCAGAAACAGGGAACGGGCCGTCAATTGTTCGAGGCCTCGGTGGAAAGCCTGCTCAAGTCCGGCATGAACTCCATGGTCGTCTGGGTGCTGGAAGCCAGCCCCTACCGCAGGTTCTACGAGTCGTTACACGGGGTCCTGCAGCCCGGCGTGAAGCAATTGCAGGTGGCGGGCCTGACCCTGCGCCTGGTTTCCTATTTCTGGCCTGATTTGGGAAACCTCTGAGCCGCCGCGCCGCGGGGAAGAGTTATACTCCTGCCATGGCCCCCACCCCCCCACCCGGCCCCGCGCCCCGCCCACCCGCCCCCGGCGCAGCCGTCTCCCGGCACTGGATGCTCGGGCTCGCCGCCTGTTTTTTGCTGCTGGGCCTCCTGGGATCGAGAAAAATCTGGGACCCCGACCTGGGCATCAACCTGGGCGACGGGAAATGGATCGCCGAAAACCACCAAGTCTGCACCCACGATGTTTTCACCTACACGGTTCCGGACCATCCCTATATGGAAGTGCAATGGGCCTTCGACCTGCTGGCCTTGGGCCTTTACCGCGCGGGGGGCTATGGCCTCCTTTCCTTTTTCAACGTCGCCTTGATTTTGCTCTCCTTCGCCTGGGCCTGGGCCCGTTTGGGGCGGACCCATTGCCCCCCGTGGCTGGGGGTCCCCCTCCTGGCCACGGCGGTCCTGGCCTGTGAATTCAGGTTCCATCTGCGGGCGGAAAACCTCAGTTGGGCGCTGCTGTCCGGGATGCTTTGGGTGTTGGAAATCTACGCGGACCGGGGGAAAAACCTGCTTTTCCTCCTCCCGCTCCTTGAAATCCTCTGGGTCAACACCGAGGGAATCTTCCCGATCGGCTGGGCCGTGGTGGCCCTTTTCCTGGCCGCCGGTTGGGCCCGCGCCAAGCGGGTGGACGCCAGGCTTCTTTCCAGTTTTTTACTGGTCGTGGCCTCCAGCCTGGTCAACCCCTACGGCTACCGTATTCTCGGGGTCCCGGCCGACATCTGGGAAACCCTCCATGCGGACCTTTTCACCCGCAACATCACCGAATTCCTGTCCCCCTGGGACGCCTCCAACGCCTCCCTCCTGCCTCCGGGCATTTGGGGCTACAAGTGCTTTTCCATCCTCTTCCTTTTGGGAATGGCCGCCACCTTCCGGCATCGACGCCTAAGGGATTGGCTCTTGGCGAGCCTTTTCTTCTACCTGTCCGCGCGATCCGTGAGGAATATCCCCCTTTTCCTGCTGGCCTGCCTTCCCACCGCCGGGGCGGTCTTAAGGGACCTGTCCGGAGGCCGGCTTGGGCGGTGGGCCGTGCCTTTTCTCTCAAGCCCCCGGGCGGCGGCGTTGTGGACGGCGCTGATGCTGGGCCTGGGGGCCAGGGTGGTAACGAACGCTTTTTATGTCTCCGCCGAAAGGCCGGAGCACTTCGGCTGGGGCCTGGATTTGGACCGGATTCCCGAAAGGGCCGTCGAGTTTATTTCCCAAAACCACTTGGATGGCCGGATCCTCAACGACATACCCTGCGGCGACTGGCTGGACTGGCGGGGATCGCAAAAGATATTCCTGGACGGGCGCCTGAAGGTGATGGGAAGCGACCTTTTCGCCCAATACACGCAGACCCGTCAACGCGGAGGCCTTCTTTCCCTGGCGGACCGTTACGGCGCGGATATCCTGGCCTTCACCCTCCCCAACCATTGGGTCAACGACCTGGCCAAGGCCGCGTCCTGGAGGCCGGTTTACGCGGATGGGACCGCGGTCCTCTACCTGCGGGAAGGTTACGCGCCGCAGGTTCCCGCCCTCCAGGACGTCCAGCTCCTGCAGCAGGAGGGGGTCCCCGGCGACATCCTGGCCCAGGCTCCCGGTTTGTTGCGGCTTCCCCCTCCCCCCGCTTGGGAGGCTTTCGGGGAGGGGTTTTTCCGCAAAGAGGACTATCCCTATCGCCTGGCCCACTTGGGGGTTTTTTTATTCCTCACCGGCCATCCCGCCGGGGGAGAGGCCTTTTACCTGGAGGCCATCCGAAGGGGAGGGGGAAGGTACGGGAGTTTTTACTTCAACCTGGGCCAGTTTTATTACCTGGAGGGGCGCGCCGCCGAGGCCGGGCTTTGCATGAGGCGGGTGCTGATGGAGGACCCGGGCAACGAAACCGCCCGGGGGATTTTGGCGAACCTTCCCCCGGTTTCCCCCGGGCAACCTTAATATCCCAAACCTTTTCCACCGCTGGTGACATTCCAAGGGGCGCCCCCTATGATGGGCAAGCCCTTTGATCCCAGGAGACCCATGTCCCACGCCACGCCCGAAGGAACCCAGCGCTACGCGAGCCGTTTTCCCGAATTCAGTCAGGCGGGCCATTTCCGTGATTTTATGGGCCTTACCGTGTCCTCCCTGGGCCTGGGCACCTACCTGGGGAAACCGGATGAAGCCGACGATCAGTCCTACGTGGAAGCCGCCAAGACGGCGCTTCTCTCGGGCATCAACCTCATCGATTCCGCCATCAATTACCGTTGCATGCGCAGCGAAAGGAACATCGGCCGGGCCCTCCGCGAGCTCATCCAAGAGGGTAAAATCACCCGCGCGGAGGTGGTGGTCTGCACCAAGGGCGGGTTCCTCCCCTTCGACGGCGCGCCGCCGGCCAATCCCCTCCAATATTTCCAGGAAGCCTACGTCCAAACCAAAATCTGCAAGTCCGCCGACCTGGTGGCGGGCTGCCACTGCATGACCCCGGCCTACCTGAACAGCCAGGTGGAAAAATCCCTGGATAACCTGGGATTGGGCTGCATCGACCTTTATTACCTGCACAATCCCGAAACCCAGCTGGATGAGACGACGCGGGAGGATTTCCTCTACCGGTTGGACCACGCCTTCGAGGAATTGGAACGGCTGACGCAAGAGGGGAAGATCGGCGCCTACGGCACCGCCACTTGGAACGGCTACCGGGTTCCCGCCCAGGCCCAGGACCATCTTTCCTTGCACGACGTCCTAAGGACGGCGGAAAAGGCCATCGGGGGAAAGCACCACTTCAAGGCGGTCCAACTGCCCTATAACCTGGCCATGGCGGAGGCTTACGGCTTTCCCAACCAGGTGCTGGGCTCCCAGACGGTTCCCTTCCTGGAAGCGGCCAAGGCCAACCGCATCGCGGTCTTCACCAGCGCCTCCATCCTCCAGTCCAAGCTTTCCCGAAACCTGCCGCCGGTCGTGGCGGAGACCTTCCCGGGCCTTGAAACCGACGCCCAAAGGGCCCTCCAGTTCGTGCGCTCGACCCCCGGCGTCACCGCGGCCCTGGTGGGCATGAAGAAGAAGGCCCACGTGGAGGAAAACTTGAAGGTGGCGGCGGTGCCGCCCGTTCCCCCCGGTAAACTCGAGGAGCTTTTTTCAGGAAAATAAAAAAGGCCCAATGTTGAATCGGGCCCTTTAGAGGATCGGTTGGTGGGACGCCTTAGTTGCCGGAAGCCTTGTTCCCGTTCTTGTTACACTTGCCGTGGCACCCGTGGCGATGCCCCTTGCCCCCCTTGCCGGCCTGCGAAATGCTTTGCTTGGACGTAACGCCTTGGGAAGGCGTGATTTGCTGGGCCAAGGCCCATCCCGAAGTCGCGGTCAAGAACAACAGGGCCAAACCGCCGGCCAGCCAAAAATTTTTCATGATTTTTCCTCCCGCCTCTGAGTCTTCCATCGGTGTTCCTTCACCTTAGGTTCAGACGCTTCCCGTACCCCAAAGTGTCGGGCCGCGGGCCGGGCCTTCACCCGCGGGGAAAAGTTGTTCCTTCCTTTATTGAAGGAAGTCAGGCTTTAAGCGACGACATGTCGATGACAAAACGGTAGCGGACGTCGTTCCCCGCCAGTCGCTCGAAGGCCTCGTTGATCTTCTGCATCGGGATGACCTCCACGTCGGCCCCGATCCCTTTTTCCGCGCAGAGGTCCAGCAGTTCCTGGATTTCCCTGAGGCTTCCCACGTGGGAACCCGCCACCGCGCGGCGCTTGGCGGCCATGGCAAAGGGCGATATGGACGGAGGCTTGGGCGGGAGGCCCACCAACACCAGGGTCCCCTCGCGTTTCAGGAGTTCCATGTAGGCCGTGAAATCGTGGTCGGCCGAGACGGTGTCGACGATCAAATCAAAATGACCGGCGTTGTCCTTGAAGCTTCGGGGGTTGGACATGTCGGCGAAACGCCTGGCCCCCAACCGGAAAGCATCCTCCTTCTTCTTGGAGGAGGAACTTAAGACCGTCACCTCCGCGCCCAGGGCCGCCCCCAGCTTCACCCCCATGTGGCCCAAGCCGCCCAGGCCCAGGATGGCGACTTTCTTGCCGGGCCCGGCCCCCCAGTGCCGCAAAGGGGAATAGGTGGTGATGCCCGCGCAAAGCAGCGGCGCGGCCTCGTGGAGCTTCAGCTTGGGCGAAACCTTCAGCACATAATTCTCGTCCGCCACGATCTTGGTGGAATAGCCGCCATAGGTGGGCTTGCCCGTTTCCCTTTCCACGCCGCCGTAGGTCCAAACGATGGTCCCCTCGCAATATTGCTCCAACCCTTCCTTGCAGGACCCGCAGGCGCGGCAGGTGTCCACCAGGACGCCGATCCCGGCCAGGTCCCCGGGCTTGAACCTCTTCACGGAGGACCCCACGGCTTCCACCCGGCCCACGATTTCATGCCCCGGCACCATGGGGTAGCCGCCGGAGCCCCATTCATCGCGCGCCTGGTGCAGGTCGGTATGGCAGACGCCGCAAAAAAGGATGTCGACCAGGACGTCGTGCGGGCCCGGTTCCCGGCGCTCGAGTTCGAAGGGTTTCAAGGGCTCCTTGGCTTGGTGCGCGGCATAGGCTTTGGCGGATGGCATGGTCCCCCCTGAAAAAATAGTTTTGAGTGTTGAGTTTTGGGTCCTAAGTTATGGTTTGTTTTTGTCGGGCAAGCCAACAAAAACATCCCAAAAACCAAAAACTTTGCGTATCGAACCGTCTTCGGAAAGGGAAATGCTAGTGGATGAAAAGGGTATTAGACAAGCGCGGAACCAAATTTTATTGAAAAATCCCAGGGAAGCGCTTTCGCGGCGGCCCTAAACCGCGGGGACTTTTTTGGCGGGCATGAGGAGGGGGAAAAGCACGATGCCCGTGAGGAAACCGCCCACATGGGCCCAGAAGGCCACGCCGCCCAGGGAGGGGTCGGAAGTGGCGGCCATGAAGTATTGCTCCAGGAACCAGATGCCCACCACGAAAAAGGCCCGCGCCGGGATGGAAAAAATGGGGAAGATCAGGAAAAAAAACTGCAGGCGCATCCTCTGCCAGGGGAACATGAGCATGTAAAGCGCGCAGACGCCCGAAATGGCGCCCGAGGCGCCCACCAGGGGCAG
>JASHQZ010000060.1 GCA_030038835.1 candidate division FCPU426 bacterium | reverse complement strand
AAGAAAGGCGGCCGGAGGTTCGGCGGCATCCTGCTGGACCCGCCGCCCCTGGCCAAGAGCGTGCACGACCTGCCCGCGGGCCGCACCGCCTTGCGGCGCCTTTTGGGGCAGGCCCTGGACCTGCTGAATCCCGGCGGCTTCCTTGTGGCCGCCACCTGTTCCCACCACTTCCCCTGGACCGTCCTGGAGGGAGTGGCACGGGAGGCAGTGGAGGAATCGGGCCGGTCATTTAGGCTTATGGAGAGGCTTACCCAGCCCCAGGACCACCCGATCCAACTGTCCATCCCCGAAACCGAATACCTGAGGGTCCTTGTGTTGAAAGAGATAAACGGCTAATACAAAACAATAAAGTCAATTTTGCCACAGATGAAGGGGATGAACACAGATGAGTACAAGCAAAAACGAAAATTTAAACCAACTCAAGGGATCCTTGGAAATAACGGAAAAGATCATTGGCTGCGCTTATACGGTTTTCAACTTATTGGGATGCGGTTTTTTAGAGAAGGTTTATGAAAACGCCTTGGCCCACGAACTGCAGATTAATGGAATAAAAGTTGAACAACAAAAACCTATCAAAATTTATTATAAAGGTGAATTAGCCGGTGAATATGTGGTTGATTTGTTGGTGGAAAATCATGTTTTAGTGGAGCTGAAAGCCGTTCAAGGTTTGGATGACGTTCATTACGCCCAATGCTTGAACTACCTAAGGGCAACCGGGTTGAAAATCTGTCTTCTTCTGAATTTTGGAAAACCTAAACTTCAAATAAAGCGCATTTCGGCCCGAAAAGAATGGCCGATAAATTAGGTTAATTCCTATTTTCTTTTCGTTTATCTGAGTTCATCCCATTCATCTGTGGCAAAAAGGGGTATGTCGTTATGAAAATCTTAGTTACGGGCGCGGCGGGTTTTATCGGTTCCCACGTGGTGGCGAGGCTGCTTCAGGAGGGCCACGAGGTCACGGGCGTGGACAACTTCGACATCTGCTATTCCCGGGGCCAGAAGGAAAAAAACCTCATGCCGGTCCTTCTCCATCCCCAGTTCAAGCTGGTGGAGGACAACCTGGCCGACATGGCCCTGGTCAAGGTGGTCAAGGGCACGGAAGCCATCGTGCACCTGGCGGCCCAGCCGGGGGTCAGGGGCTCCTGGGGCTCCTCCTTCCACCGCTACGTCACCCACAACATCCAGGTGACCCAAAGATTGCTGGAGGAATCCAAGGCCAACAAACTTAAGCGCTTCGTTTACGCCTCATCCTCTTCGGTATATGGGGATATCGCCCCCCAAGAGGGGCAAGATATCGCGATCCTGAACGAGGAAATGATGTGCAAGCCCCGTAGCCCCTACGGGGTGACCAAGCTGGCTGCGGAAAACCTGGTGCAGCTTTACCACCAAGAATACAAGATGCCAACGGTTTCCTTGAGGTTCTTCTCGGTTTACGGCCCGGGCCAGAGGCCCGACATGGCCTTTAACCGCTTCTGCCACAACCTTTTGCATGACGCAGCCCACACCATCTATGGCGACGGCAAGCAGGTGAGGGATTTCACCTATGTGGACGACGTGGTGGAGGCCATCGCGGCTTCCGTCACCTCGGAAGCGGCCGTAGGCCAGGTGGTCAACGTGGGCGGCGGGTCGCCCTGCACCTTGCTGGAAGCCGTGACGATGCTGGAGGAAATCAGCGGAAAGACCTGCCCCAAGACCTTCCTGGAGCGCCAAAAAGGCGACTTATTTTCCATAAGGGCGGATACCGCCAAATTGGAAAGAGTTTTCGGCACCAAGCCTAAAACGCCCTTGAAGGAAGGGCTCCAACGCCAGTGGGAATGGATGCGGAAGTTCGTCCAAGCCGAGGACGAGGAACAGGCCATCAAGGCCCAGGTGCAGCCCATCACGGGCGTGGACGAGGCCGTACTGGCCGAGGCTAAGGCCGATGAAAAGGCCCACAAAAAAGCCGCCCGCAAAGCTAAGAAAAACTTAGGCAAGGAAGTTCCGGGAGGCCTTGATTAAAGAATCGGTGGAAAATCTTGAATAGGGCCGTCTACTATATGCGGTATGGACCGCATATAGATGCTCAAATTATTGTGAATGCTCGATATCAAATTTTTGATGCCTTATAATTTTTAGAGAAATTCGAAAGCGGAGTTCATGCCAAAATCGATAAAACCACAATTAATTGCCTTTTTAGTTTGCGATCAAGTAATTCAAGATGCCCGTACCAACAAAAAATCCTATATTGGTGTTTTTGACGTCATTTGGGCCCGGAAAGTCCCATGTTCTCACCCGTTTCTTGCGATAGTTGTTAGTTTGACGGGTTGCCAGGGTGAACAAAGAACAGATTTGGAAATTACTTTTGATGACAAAGACGGAGAGAAGACGATCCTAAAATTAGAGGGTGTATTGAAATCCGACGACCCCCTGAGCACAGTCGATTTGATATTCGAATTAAATAATACGGTTTTTGAAAACTATGGGAAATATACCCTCAGGATAAACTCCCCGACTTTGGGAGAGGATATTGGATATAGATATCTTACAGTAATGCCCTTGGACAAAATGACTGGTCCGGGCCAAGGAGGAAGATAGTGACTTGGAAAGCTACTAATTCTGCGGAACTTGTAAAACTTAAAGACCAAATGGTTAGCTCATCGTCATTCGATATTTTTAAACCAGTCACGAATAAAAATGAAAAACCTTTATTCATGGAATCTGGCAACGAAACGGAATACATTACGATTTTTTTCCAAGTTCCCGCATATTCGCAAGAAGAGGATTTTCCCGCGACCGATATGCAATTGTTCGCTGAAAAAGGCGGCGCTTTTGATTTCCTGGATGATCCCGAAGAGAAGCCTTATTACGAATCGGACTGTGAACCGCTGTGAAGCCTGGAGATATCGTGGCAGTGCCTTTTCCGTATTCCGACTCGGACAAATCAAAGGTTCGCCCCGCGGTTGTTATCCTTGAAATTCCGTTTTCAGGTTCTTCTGATATTATCTTGTCAATGATTAGTAGTAATTTATCGAAATGCACTTCGGATGACGTTTTGATCGAGAACAACGACTCTGAATTCAATGTTACTAAGCTTAAATATAGTTCTTGTGTTAAGACCGCCAAAATTGCCACCCTATCCAGTGATAGAATTAAGCATAGGTTAGGACAACTTGGCCCACTCAAACATAACGAATTTATCCAA
>JASHQZ010000059.1 GCA_030038835.1 candidate division FCPU426 bacterium | reverse complement strand
ATTCCGTCTTGTTCCCGTCCACGGGGATCCCCCAGCCAAAGGCGATTCTGGCTTCCGGGTGGCCGTCCAATTGGAACACCTCCACCTTCCCTTTCCAGGTGACCTGGCCGTCCGCCACCAGCCTTAGGGGCTGGGTGTGAAGGTACTTCACCGCGCATTGGGCTTTTCGCTCAATGGCTTCTTTCAGTTTTTCCCGGCATTCCCTGTTATCCAACATCCGAGGTCGCTTTCTCCGTTTATTTCATTTTGAGGATGAAGCACAAGGGCGCGCCTTCGCGTTCCACGCGGTGAATGACCTTGCTATCGTCCGCCGGACCGGGCTTGACGCCGGCGCGCGTCATGATGATAGCGTAATCCGCGTCGTCTGGGTGGGGGTCCAAAACCACATTCGGGGTGAAATAAGCCTGGGACTGGAAAGGCTTGCCGTCCGCGTAAACCTTGTAAACGCGGCCGGGTTCCCGGGTCTCGTTGGCCTCCAGCCATCTCACCGCTTCTTTCATGCCCGCCACCCAATAATCGGTCTCAAACTTTCCATAGGCTCCCTTGAACCCGCCCGCCAGCTCATTGAAATAAACATACTCATAAGGATGCAACCGGACCATTTCCCTGGCCGTCATGAAAACCCCCGCCAAGGTCAAGACCGCCGCGGCTTTGCGGGCCGGCCCCCAGGATTTGCCCTTAAAAAACTCAATGAAGGCCATGGACGCCAAAACCGACAAAAAAGGCAGCAGGAACAAAAAATGCCTCAATCCGTCGTAAATGGCCGGATGGAGCGTAAAGTACAGGCCCAGGTTCAAGGCCAAAGTGGAGGCCATCAAGGTGAAAAGGTGGTTGGACTTCGCCTTTTTAAAAAGAAAGGAAGAACCCAGGAAGTAGGCCAAAAGAAACAAGGGCATGGTGATGAGAATCCAAAGCGGCAGGCAATACCACGGATAGGAGAGGGAATCCGTCATGTGGCCCATGAATAAAAAGGAAAACTTGGGTGGGAAATGGGCGCCCAGCCATAAAACCTCCACCAAGTTGCGGAAATAATCCTTGCCGATAAAAGGCCAAAGGAAGCAGCAAAGGATTTGGGAAAAGACCAGGGCCCCCGCCCATTCTAGGGCTCTCCCTTTCAGCCATTTCCCGGGTGCCTTCGAATCCTTCCAGTCCCTGGACGCCCAAAACAAATAAGCATCGTAAAAAATAATGATGGGAAAAAGCGTAAAGCCTACGATTCTCGAACTGATCGAAAAGGCCGCCAGGAGCCCCAGGAAAAACCACCTAAACCTCAATTCGGGGAACTTACGGTCGTAGAGGTAAAGCACCGCCAGGCCCAGGAAGTAAAAGACGGCAAAAGGAATGTCCTTGGGGTTGGCCGGAATGCTCCCCAGGAAAGGAAGATACAAAAACAAAAAAACAGGCCCGGACAAGGCCCAAAGGCCGTTTCCGTCCGCCTTCGCCCTGATATCGCGGGCTTCGCCGGTGGAGAATGCTGGAAGGCTACGGCGGATTCCTCCAGGTCGTGCATGGACGCCCGCCGAAGCCTCGGCGTAGGCGGGCTGAAAAAAAGTCACGGGTTCTGTCCGTGAGTCTCCATATTCGGCCAGGAGCATTTCATAGACGGCCCAAAACAAAAACCCCGTGAAAAGAAGGTTCAGTAAATGTAAAAACTCATAATTTGAGGGACCCGTCAGGAAACTCAGCAGGAAGGTATAAGGATAGCTGTGTTCCGGGTCCATATAGGCCATGGGAGCGCCGTGGACGATAAATTGATAGAGGTCGGCGCCGCCCTGGTAGGTGTCCTGCTCGTCCCAGGTGCAACCGTAATCGCGGAAGGTCGCGAAGGAAAAAACCAGGTAACACAACGCGAAGGCGAAAAAAGGCAGGCGTTTTTTCATTTTCACCTGAATCAAGGAAAACTCACGGGTGTGGCCCGTCATACCGGATGAGGCTGGATGGGACCGGGACATTTTAGCTGAACCAAGGAAGGCCTAGAAAAATTTATCCTTGGGTCCAAAAGCCGGGTTGGAGGACGGCGGCCCCTTGGGGTAAAGTGGGGCGCTTCTAAATCTTCCCCAGGGAGGCCCCATGCCCCACCATCCGCCCGCTTGGCTGGAAGATGCGGTTTTTTACCAGATTTATCCCCAAAGTTTTTACGACTCCAACGCCGACGGTATCGGCGACCTGCCGGGCATCCTCCAAAAGCTGGATTACCTGGAATCCCTGGGTGTCAATGCCCTGTGGATCAATCCCTGCTTCCTTTCCCCCTTCCGGGACGCGGGCTACGACGTATCCGATTACTGCCGGATTGCCCCGCGCTACGGCACCAACGCCGACGCCAGGAGGCTTTTCGCCGGTGCGACGAAACGCGGTATCCGCGTCTGCCTCGACCTGGTGCCGGGCCATACTTCCCTGGAACATCCTTGGTTCCAAAAATCCGCCCAACCCGGGAGGAACGCCTATTCCGACCGGTATGTCTGGGCGGACGGGACTTCGGGCATCCATGAGCCGGAATTGAACTTGATCCGCGGCTTCGCCGAGCGGCCCGTGGGCTACGCCGCCAACTATTACTACTCCCAACCTTCGCTGAATTACGGTTTCGCAGAGCCCGATCCCCAAAAGCCCTGGCAGATGCCGGTGACCCACCCGGGCCCCCGGACCACGGCCCGGGAAATACTGAAGGTCATGCGGTTTTGGATGGGGATGGGGGCCTCGGGTTTCCGCGTGGACATGGCGGGCTCCCTCGTCAAGCGCGACCCGGGCCAAAAAGCCACCATCCGCCTCTGGTCCCGCCTGTCGGCGGCACTGAAGCGCGATTATCCCGGGGCCTTCCTGATCTCCGAATGGTCCGACCCCGCCCTGGCCTTGAAGGCCGGTTTCGACGCCGACTTTCTCATTCATTTCGGTCCGCATGCCCAGGCTTACAATTCTCTCTTCCGCGAGGGTTCCCGGAGCTTCTTCCACCCCAAGGGCCTGGGCAGTCCCCGGCCTTTTCTTTCCACCTACCTCCGTCTGCTGAAAGCAGGGGGAAAAAGGGGTTATATTTCCGTGCCCAGCGGCAACCACGACTTCAGCCGTATTTCCGGGGGCCGCACCGTGGAGGACTTGAAGGTTTGCTTTGCCTTTCTTCTCACCCTTCCAGGCCTGCCCTTCGTGTATTACGGGGACGAGATCGGTATGGCCTACCAGGGCGGTCTTCCCTCAAAAGAAGGCGGCTACGAACGCACGGGCTGCCGCACCCCTATGCAATGGGACGGGGGCAAGAACAGGGGGTTTTCCAAGGCCCCGGCCTCCCGGTTGTACCTGCCGGTGGACCGCCGCAAGGGCGCGCCGGACGCGGCGTCCCAAGACGGGGTCCCCGGCTCCCTCCTGGAAACCATCCGGAGCCTCATCCGGTTGCGCCATGCCCACCCCGCGCTCCAGGCCGGAGGGTCGTTCAAGGTGGTCTCGGCGGCCGGGGGGAAAAGGCCCTTGGCTTATCTAAGGGAAAAAGATGGGGAAAAAATCCTGGTGGTGTTGCAGCCCGCCGCCCAAGGGGCGCGGTTGAAAATCAAGGCCGGGAAGCACCTGATGCCCCTTTTTACCTACCGCGTTGAGCCAACGGCGCCGGGGGGCGCCTTGAAGCTGGGCGGCGTTTCTTTTGGTATATTCAACCTGGGCCGCCGGTCCTGACCCTTGCCGGAGGTGGGGACCAACCTAAATAACTTTGTTAGGGTATTTAAGTCACGGGCGTCGATTATTCCGTAACAAGCCGTGGCGAAAGGGTTTAAAATCATCCCCATGAACCGGTTTTTCATCCCTCTCCTCGGCGCCCTTGGAGTCGGGATTATTTCCTGCTCCAAACCCGGTTCATCCCCGTCCACCCAACTCCCGCCAACGCCTGTTTCCCTTGCCACCACAACCACGCCCTCATCGGGTGCCATTCCCATCGACTTGGGGCCCACGCCCACCCCCGAACCCTTGGAATACGTGTTGGAGGACCTGAAAGGAACCGTTCTTATCCGCGAAAGCGGGGAAAACCGGGCCGAGCCCGCCGCGGAAGAGGAAACGGTGAAGGAAGGGGATGAAGTCATCACTAAGGCCGGTTCCGAGGCCTCCTTGACCCTGGACGAGAACACCCTGTTCCATCTCCCGGAAAACAGCGACGTCAAAGTGGATCAATTGCAACCCAATCTTTCTAACGGTTTTATCAGCCGTCTCCAACTCTTGGGTGGGCGGGTGCTTTCGGAGGTGGAAAAACTGGGCGACAGCCATTCAACCTTCGAGGTGGAGTCGGGAGGCGTTGTTTGCGGCGTGCGCGGGACGGCTTTCGAGGTGTTCAACCAGGATGGGGCCGTGCACACCTTGACCTATCACGGCGAGGTGGAAATGCATAAGGGCAACTTGGTGCAGGCCGTGGTAGCCGGGCATCATTCGGCGTTCCTGCTCAAAAAAGGAACTTTCCAACCGCCAAGGCCCTTAAGGCCGGCGGAACAACAACATTATCAAAACTGGCTCCGGAAAAAGGCCATTGTCCAGAAAAAGCAGGCCCATAGGCTGGCGGTCCTGCGTGGGCTCTCCCAGTTACCGCCAGCCCAAAGAAGCCAAATGATGCAGAAGTTAAGGGGGGTCCCCCCGAAAGACCGGATGAGGATGATGCACCGGATGCTGAAGTCGCAGGCGGCGCATCCCGAAACGGAAGGGCGCCTGGGACGCCGGGACAGGCTTCCCCAAGGTCCGGGCAAACAAGGGCGGGGACAATCTTTCCAGAAAAAGCGGGCTCCTGCGCGTAATGGAACCGGTCCCTTACGGCCCAAAAGCGGGTTGAAGGGGAAATCCGGCCAAAAAGCCCGGCCCGCTTTGCGCCAAAATCGGCGGCATCCAACGAAGCCTCAAAATCGCCCGGGGGTGCAACGCCCAAAAGCCAAGCCTCAACAACCTCATCCCCTCAAAAAGGGCAAACCTCAGCAAGAAAAAAAGAAGAAAAAAGAAAAGAAAAAGTAGTGTTTTAAAGCGGAAAAAGGATTCCACCCGTGAGGGGCGAATCAATGGCCGTGGGATAGTCCCGCACTAGGATCTGCATTTTCCAGTCCAAATACAAATAAGTCCGTCGGAGCATTTCCACCCGGAAACCGGCGCCCCAGAGGAAATCCAGGCTCAAAAGGTTGGGCGTGTCGGCGTTAACGCCCAAAAGGCCCGCGAAACCGAAACCCACCAGGGCATATGGCTGGATGAAGATATAGGGGATATCGGGCAGGTATTTCGCCGTGGCAAAAAGCCGCATGTCCAGGATTCCCCCCGAACCCGCGTTATAGATCATGCCGTCAAACTCACCCTCTCCCACGAAAGGGTGAACCGGGAGGGGATGCCCGCTCACCAGGGCCAAGACCCCGTGCTGGTTGGTACCAGCGCTTTGGATGGGAAAATCCACCCCGCCCCCGATGCCGAAGTAATCCCCCTCCTCCCGGGTGGAGGCTGTTCCGGCTCCGGGAGCGGCCCAAGTGGGGGCCGGGTTGGTGCCGGCCCCGGTGGGGTCGGCGGCAACGGTAGGAGTGGGTGTTTGGGCGCAGAGGGAGCCGGCTACCAAAAGCACTACCCAAAAACCGATAGCTTTTTTCATGAAATTCGTCTCTTAGGTAAAAATACCATCCCTACCCAAGGAGTATAGACAATGGAAATCCGGCGGGAAGTTTATTTTCTCCGGGCCTTGCCTTTAGCCCGGCCATGGATCAAACCGGCCTTTTGATCCCGGGTCATCCGCTCTTGGTAGGCCTGGCGGACTTTCGCGGCCCGCGCCGGGTGTTTCATCAAGATGTTGTCGAACTCGGTCTTTCTCAGCACCAGTAATTCCGATATCTCCTCCGAGGTGATGGTGGCATTGCGCGGCTGTTGGGTGAGCAGGGCCATTTCCCCAAAAAATTCCCCCTTCCCCAGTTCGGCCACTTTACGGATTTTGGACCCCTTTTTGATCTTCACCGAAACCTTTCCGGAAATGATGAGGTAAAAAGAATCCCAGGAATCGCCCTGGCGGATGATCTGGAAACCCTTCTGCGTGCGGATCATCCTCAAGTGGGTGATGAGATCGTCCAACTCCGAAGGCGTCAGCCCCTGGAAAAGATCGCTTTCCCGAAGGATGGAAAGCAGCCGAGGCATGCTCGTATTGATTTCGGTCATGGATTCTTCCCAAGGCAAGGATAGGCTACTTTAGCACACGACCGGAATGAAGCCGGCCTTGCTTTTGGGGAGGGTGGTTATTCCCCGGACTTTGACTTGGAACCCAAACCTTCCGTGGCTTCCTTGAGTTCCCTGAGTTCCTTGGCCAGCTGCTGGATCAGGGCTTGGTTGGGGTTGGGTTTTCTCAGTTCATTCTCCAGTTCGACCCGCTTGTTATGGATAGGATAGGATTTCCTGATCGTTTTGAAGAATTTTTCCAGGTCGGGATGGTTCTGGCCGTATTGCAACGTCACGAAATGAAGGGCTATGGCATAGGCCATATCGATGAAATCGGATTTAAGGGCGGGATGTTTCGCCACGTAGCGGTTGAAATGCTGGACGCCGGCCAAGTACACGTTTTGGGCCTTGAGGTTGTCCTTGCCTTGGTAATAGCGGCCCACGAGGTAATAGATTTGCGGGTCGAAGAAGTCCGTCTTGGACAGGTCTTCGTAAAGGGCCAGGGCCTCAGACAGGTGATCCTCGGGAACCCCCCCGTCGAGGGCGTTATGGCTCACGAGGGAGAATTTCACGAACTGGGCTTGGAGGCCTTGGTCGTGGGAATTCCGCCGGAGGGCTTCCTTGAATTTTTTGTAATCCTTGGAATACTGGGCGGTCTTTTTGCCCTGGGGGGATAGGAAGATATCGGGGACAAAGTCCATGACCGAAGCCTTTAAGAAATTTGAAGCTGCAATTTAATGGGTGTACACCATGGGGAAAAGCAAATTAAATTTAATAATTAAAACGGGACTATTCACTTGACGTAACTGCACGCAAAGACAAGAGCAACCAAAATCATTTGGCCACAGATGCATAGGATACATGAGATAAAAGCCTAAAGACTAATCCCATTCATCCCATGAATCTGTGGCTAAAAAGGTTTTGTCTCTGTTTCTTTAAATGCTGTGACGTCAACAGCATAGTTCCCAATTAAAATAACCGTTCCCCGGTTTTTGTGAAAGCCTTAAATCTCCAAGTGACACCGCAGTCCGTAAACGGCCACCGGCCCCCGTTCCTGGTTGTAACCGGGGTTGACGATATATTGAAAGTCAGGGGATAGGCCAATCTCCTTGACCGGATGAAAATTATAAAACGCCTCCAGGTCTATTTCCGGACCATAATTCAGTTGGCCGTCGCCGATGATGTAGTCCACTCCGCCGGAGGCCAAATAGGCCTGGTGGCTTGCGGCCAAACCGTTGACGGCGCCTCCTAAGCCCAATTGGTCATCCGGTCTCCCCCAGCGTCCACCCGAGAGCAGGAAGCCCCCCTGGGCTGTTGCGTCAATGGCGGTGTAGGTCCAGGTTTCCTGGTTCCCGTCCTGCCAGCCCAAGCGGGCGAAGGCCCCCAGGTCCCTTCCAAGTTCCTGTTCATCGTTGAACTCAAAACCCCATTTCGCCCGATAGGCATGGGTCGCATCCACGTCGGGGGGGGTGCCGGTTTGCGCCGCCAGCGCCAGGGCCTGGGCATAGTTCCCCATGTCGGCGTCATCCAGGAACAACAGGAAGCGGGCCTTGCCCGGGCGGGAGTCCAGGCCGTAACGGTACTCGAACTCCAAGGTGTTGCCGTTGGCCTTGGCGATATTGAGGTCCATATCGGAGGAATTGGGGACCGCGTTCTCCAGGACGCTGGAAAGCCTTAAGGCCCAGTCCTCTTGGTTTAACTCCAGGTAAAGCCCCCAGTCGTAACCTTGCAGGTCCGCGGGGTAATCCCAGGCGCCGTCGGCGCAAAGGGCCCAATTGGAGAATTGGTGGCGGGGGTCGGCGCTATAGGCGTTTTGGTCGAAGAAGTCCTTCAAGGCGAATTTCCCCGCCACCAGGGTGATGCGGGAAACGTCGATACTCTCCACCAACTGGTTCTCGTCGTCCGGCAAGACCTCCTGACTCCCGCCCAGGCCGAACACCTGCCGGTAATAAAGGCGGTTCACAATAACCTTTACCCCTGCGTCCGAAACACGGTAGATTTCCCCGTTGGGGAAGCCCGCCAGACCCGTCACATTGCTGAAACCCGTGCCCGCCGAGCTTTCCAGGTTGAAATAAACGGCGCCGTCGTGCCAAAGCCGTCTGCCTAGGAAAAGGGTAGCGGTAGTGGAGGAGTTGAATTCGTCCCAGTCCTCGAGGCTTCCGGCCCCGGGATTGCCCGCGTAAAGCTCTGGGAAGGTGCCGTGGGCCATGGGAAACCAGGTAGTCTGGAAATGGTAGGTCCAGTCGGACGGAACAAAAGGGGCTGCGACAGCGGCCTCTTGGGCCCCCGCCAGTTTCGGCAATGATAGGAGTATGATAAGGAGAAAGAACCGCTTCCGGGATTTCACGGGGGGCAAGATACCATTTCATGTGCCCTACCATAACTGAAATCATGGTCTTTTCATTTTTTGATGAATACATCGCTAACATTTGATAATTCATTAATATAAAAAGATAATTGCCTTCGATGTGGCTTGTGATACCCAAATTCCGGAAAAAGGTCCCACCATCCAATCCGAACCTTCCGTTTACCTCATGGATCTTTGGAAGAAAGCTTATCCCCCTGCGAAGCCTTCAAGTTTTCGGCCGCGTCCAGGATGGCTTGGGTGAGCTTGTCCAGTTGATCCTTGCCCTTGTCGCCGTAGCTTTTGAGCTTTTCGATCTGCTCCAATAGGACTAACAGGTAGGTTTCGCCCATGTATTCCCGTGCTTCGGGGAAATCCGGTTTGATTTTTAAGGCTTTCCAATAGTTTTCCATGGCCAGGTCCAGCATCACGTCGTCCCCCACGCCCACCCGCCGCTGGGAATGGGCCAGCATGTTGAGGATGTCGGGATTGTTCGGCTGCATCTTATCGGCCTTGTCAAAACAATCGAGGGCGGCCTTGAAGTCTCCCGCATTCGTCGCGGAAACCCCCTGACTGTAAAGGGCCTCCACCCGCTTGTCCCCCCTAAAATCCGGCCCGCCTGGGGTGGGTGTCGCTTCCTCCGTTCCCGTCGCGTCAAAGGTCCGGCTGCTGGCGTAAGCGGTTGCCGTCCAAAGGGCCGTTAAAACCATCGCCATGAATATGGGTTTTAATCGATTCGCCATGATCGCCTCCACTTGTTTTTGAACTTGAGCGGGATTTATCCCGCCCACCGTTCCTCATTACAAAGGCAGGGGAGGCAGGTTACAAGCTTTGGAAAAATTTTTTCGGAGGATTGTTAGGTTTCCGTTGGTGCAGACACGAAGCCGTTAAAACTTTTCCCAATTCCTAGTTCCAGGTCACGCTTAAAGCACGGGCCAAATCCAAAAAACAATTCCCACCAGGGCAATAAAGGCTCCGCTCAAGGCCTCGCCGTAGCGCTCCAAGGCGCCGAGCTTGACGCCTTGGAGGCCCACCGTGGAATAAACGCAAAGCAGGACATAGGTGGCGATGGTGCTTAAAGCGAAAATCACGGACATGACCGTAATCAATCCTATGCCGTATTTCCCCGCGGCAAAAAAGGCCGGGATTCCTTCCACCATGGGCGAGGAACCCAGGATGAGCAGGAGCGCCGTGCGCTGGTTGGTTTTCGGGTTACGGCCGTGGACATGGGGATGCCCATGATCATGTTCCTTGAATTCCACCTCATAATCATGGGAGTGATGGGCGTGGGTAACCCGGGCCTTCACCTTGAATTCATGGGATTCAGGAATGGGGTCGAGGGACTGTAAGTAGCGGCCGTGGTCCTTGAGCTTGAAAACCTGCTTTTCACCGTTAGGGCGGATGGTCTCAACTACGACCCGGTCCACCGGGATGCCCGTCAACCGGAAATGGGGCGGCATATCTTCTTCGTAAATCGACAGCTCGAAAAGTCCGTCTTCGGTCTTGATTTGATGGGATTCGGGTCCGTGGACGTCATGTTGGGAACCGGGATGGGAGTGGCCGTGGTTGTGCCCATGCCCTCCCTGACGCACTTCTAGCCAGGAAGCCACAGCGATCCACAGGCCGAAAGCGATCAGGGCGACGCTAGAAGCCAGGTCCACATAGTGGCCGAAACGGGTGGCCATGGCGACTCCCGCGAACCAAACCACCAGTGCGATGACTAAGGTGGAGAGAACATGCCCCGTTCCGGCCTTGATGGCCGCGCCCAAGGTCTCCTTCCGGGACCACTTCCTTTGGCGGGCGATGAGGGTGATGGGAACCCAATGGTCCGGGACGATGGTATGAAGGACTCCCACCACCGCAACCGAACAGGTCAGGAGCAGAGGGCCGTTGGTGTTCATGGCGCAATACCTATCGTCAAAATTCCCTGAGTTCCTTCTTGCTCTTGGCGTGCACTTTCACCGGGTCCCCGGCCTCGATGATCTTGTAGAGGGCCGGCATGACGATAAGGGTGAGGAAGGCCGAGGAAAAGAGGCCCCAGACCACGACGGTCGCGATCGGGCGCTGGACGTCGGACCCTACACCCGTGGCCAGGGAGGCGGGGATTAGGCCGATGATGGCCACCATGGCGGTCATCAAGACCGGCCGCAACCTCAAGGAGGCTCCCTTGATGATGGCTGCGTCCAGGGGCAGGCCGTCCTCCCTTAAGTTGCTGATGTAGCTGACCATTAAGACCCCGTGCATGGCCGCCACGCCGAAGAGGCTGGTCATGCCCACACCCGCCGAAACCGAGAGGTGCATTCCCCTCACGTAAAGGGCGATGGTGCTGCCCACCAGGGCGAAGGGGATGGCCAAGAGCACCATGCCGGCCCTCAAGGGCGATCCGAAGGTGAGGAAAAGGATGGCGAAAATGATGGCCACCGTTAGGGGGATGAGGAGCTCGAAATGCTTTTGGGCCCGCTCCAGGTTCTCGAAAAGCCCCATCCACTCCACCGAATAGCCGTCTGGCAGGGGAATTTGCTCGGCGAAGAGCTTCTTGGCCTCGTCCACGAAGTCGCCCTGGGCCCGGCCCCGGATGTCGCAGCGCACCGTCTGGCGGCGCTTGCCGTCCTCTCGGGCGATTTGGGTCTGGCCGTCCACCACCCGGACATCCGCCACCTGGGCCAGGGGGATGGGCTCGCCGTTGGGGTTGAAGATGGCGATGCGGCCTATCTCCTCGGGCGTCTTGATGAACTGGGGCGCGTATTTGACCTTGATGGAGAAGGATCTCTCCCCCTCCCAAAGGGTGCCCACGGGGGTCCCTCCCACGGCCGTGTTGATGACGTTGTTGACGTCGGCGATGGCTAGGCCGTAATGGGCCAGCCGGGCCTTGTCGATGCGGATCTGAAGCTCCGGCTGAGGGCCCTCCTGTTCGATGTTCACGTTGACCGCGCCCGGGATCTTCTTCAGGAGATCCACGGTCTGCTCGCCCAGGTCCCTGAGCTTGAAGAGGTCGCTTTGGGCCCCGCCCACGATCTCCACGGCTAGGTCGGCCGAGGTGCCGTTGGTGTCCTCGGTCACGCTGTCGATGATGGGCTGGGTAAGGTTGAAATGGGCCGTGGGGAACTCGGCCTCCAGTTTCTTGCGGATGGCGGCTTCCAGGTCCAGCTTGTTATGGTAATCCACCCATTGGTCCCGGGGTTCCAGGATGATGTCGAACTCGTTGCGGTCCGTGGGGAAGGGGTCGGACCCCATGTCGTTGCGGCCCGTCTGGCTGGTGCAGTATTTCACTTCCTTGAAGGACCGGACGAGGTCGCGGATGCGGTTGGCGTATTCGTGGTTTTCCTTTAGGGAGATGCCCTCGGGAAAATTACCCCTCAGCCAGAACCCCCCCTCATCCATGTAGGGTAAGAACTCGATGCCCAGTTTGGGGAAAAGCAAGACCATCACCAGGATGAAGAGGGCCGCGGCGCCCCCCACCACGGCCCAAGCTTGTTGGAGGATTTTAGGAAGGAGGCGGGCATAAAAGGCGGCCAATTTCTCGAAGACCGAATGGGTTTTGGTGAGGCTTTCCCGCGTCAGGAAAAAACTGGAAAGAACAGGCATTAAATAAAGGGCGATCATCAGGGCCCCCAGCAGGGAAAAACAGAGGGTCATGGCCATGGGGCGGAAAAGGAGGCCTTCGATGTACTTGAGGGAGAGCAGCGGGAGGTAGGCCATGATGACGATGAGCATGGAGAAGATCATGGGCTGCTGCACCTGCTGGGAGGCCTCTAATATTTCCTTGTCCTTATCCGCGGTTTTATGCATGACTAGGTGGCGCACAATGTTCTCGGTGACGATGATGGCCCCGTCCACGATGATCCCGAAGTCGATGGAACCGATGGAGAGCAGGCTGATGGGGATGCCGGTGAGCTTCATGAGGATCAGCGCGAAAAGCAGAGCCAGGGGGATGGTCACCGCCACCATCAGGGCGATGCGGGGGCTTCCCAGGAAAAGGAAGAGGATGGCCACCACCAGAAGGATGCCGATGGAGGTGTTCTCGAAGACCGTGTGTAGGGTCTGGTTGATGAGGTTGCGGCGATTGTAGAAGTTATTGAGGTGGACGTTCTTGGGAAGAAGCGTCGAGTTGATCTCGTTCACCGCATCTTCGATGTTGGCCAGGGTTTGGGAGGGGTTGGCGCCCCGCCGCATGACAACGATTCCCTCCACCGAGTCCGGGTCGTCGTTGATGCCGAAGATGCCGGTCTGCTCGATGTGGTCGATGGCCACCTCGCCCACGTCGCGCACGAACACGTTGGTGCCGTTGGAGTTCTTGATGAAGATGTTGGCCATGTCGCGGTAGTCGGTGATGTTGCCCAGCGACCTGATGACGATGGCGGTGGAGCCCCGCTGCAGCATGCTGCCCCCGCCGTTGGAGTTGTTGGCCTGCACGGCCGTGATGACGTCGTTCAAGGCCACCCCGTACTTGAGCATTTTGTTGGGGTCCAGGTTGATGACGTACTGTTTGCCCAAGCCGCCGAAGTTGTCCACCTCGGCCACGCCGTCGGCCCGCATCAGGCGCGGGGTGCAGACCCAGTCGTTCAATTCCCTAAGCTTGATGGGCGTGTCGCCGGTCAATTGGTAGCGATAGATTTCCCCGTAAGCCGTGTCCAGGGGCGCCATCTGGGGCGTCACGCCCGGGGGAAGGGTGGCGTTGCCCACCATCTGGAAGACCTGGTCCCGCGCCCAATAGTCGTCCACGTAGGCGTCGAAGGTAACCATCACGTCGGAAAGGCCAAAGATGGTGCGGGAGCGAATGACCTGCTTGTGGGGCACTCCTGCCAGGGCCAGTTCGATGGGGATGGTGACCTGGCGCTCCACGTCCTCGGCCCCGAAGCCGGGATAGGTGGTGATCATCTCCACCTGGACGCTCGAGATGTCCGGGTAGGCGTCGATGTTCATCTGGGTGTAGCAGTAGACCCCCATGCCGGCCAAGAGGATGGCCACCAGCACCACTCCCCAGCGGTTCTTGAGCGCCCAGGCCACGGTTTGTTGGATCATGGCTGTTTTTCCTCCACTTCGCCCAAATTCATGCCGATCCCCTGGGCCCTGAGCAGCTGGTGGACGATGGGTTTGACCAGGATGGAGCCCCGGCTGACGATCTCCTCCCCCGCCTTGATCTTGCCTATGACCAGCACCGAGTCATCGATGGTGTCCAACACGACGACGGGCACGGGGGTATATTCCCCCGGGGAAAGCTGCTCCAGGAGATATTCCCGCTGGCCCTCGTGCAGGAGGGCCGTGGCCGGCAGCAGGAAGGGCTTGGAGCCTAGCATGGGGAAGTCCACCACGCAGTTGGTGCCGGGGTACCAATCCTGGCCGTCGGGGATCTTGAACACCACCTCAAGAGGCTCGCCCAGGATGGGGACGCCGTTCAGTTGGGCCTGTTGGATGGAAAGAACCCTGGCGGTCGTCTGAGAGGCCAGGAGCCCATAGCGCGAGATGGCCACGCTCTCGTAGGGTTTAAGCTGGGGGAGGTACTCATCGGGCAGGGTAACCACGCCGTAGGCGTCCCCCACATGGGCGGGGGTGCGGGGGCCGAAGGAGAAACCCAGGGATTTGGAATAGTCGGGGTCCAGCTCCACCCAGGAGATGCGCGACCCCACCAGCTGGTCGGAGTAATTGGCCAGGGCGATGATCTGTCCAACCTCCTTCAAGTCCTGGGACTTGGAACTGGGAGGGGGAATGGGGGAAATTTCCAGGTACTTCATCATGGGGGAGGTCGGGTCGAGGCTAAAGACGTTCCCGCTGATCTTGAAAACCGACTCGGGGTCCACGGGGGTTTCTTCCTTGCGCGCGCAACCGCAAAACGCAAAACCCAAAGCCAGCGCCAAGACGCAAAGACGCCAAGAAAAGATTTGGTATAAACCCATCCGAAAAGCTTTATCCTTGATGCTCTTGGCGTCTTTGCGTCTTGGTGTTGAGTGTTGGTTCGAAGTCATGGAAGGATGTCCTTCCCCACCGAGGCGTTCAGCATGGCCAAGTCGTTGCGGTAGCTTCCCACGGTGCCATAATAGGAAAGCAATACGCCGTTATAGGCCTCCATGGCGTCAAAATAGTCCAAGAGGTCCATGTTGCCGGTTCCGAAAAGCTTTTGCTGCTCGTCCCTCACCTTCCGGGCCTGATCGATCTGCCTGGACTCGTATTCCAGGATCAGGTCATGGTCGATCTTGAACTGGGCCAACTCGTCGCCAATCTGCTGGCGGATGGAGAGCACCAGGGACTCCACCTGCTTTTGGGCCTGTTCGCCCGCCAGGTCGGCTGTCTTAGTAAGTCCCTGGTTAGCGTTCAGGAGGGGTAGAGGAATATTTAAGGAAGCGTCCCAAGAATAGGCGGCGGGAAGTGCTGGCGCGGTCCCGCTGGCGGCGTCCGGACCCTGGCGGCTGGCCTCCACCTGAACGGTGACGTCCTGCCAGGCCTGGTTCTCGGCCAGTTTGCGGTCAAGCTTGGCCTTATCCATGGTTAATTGGAACCCCTTGAGGTCCGGCCGGTTTTCCAGGGCCTGGGCGATCAACACTTCCTTGTCCGGCACAGCCACCATTTCGGAAGGCCGTAGTTCGGTGGTGGCCCTAAAGGCGTTGACGCTGGGGGGGCGGCCCAGTTGGATGGCTAGCTGCGTCTTGGCGCTCCTAAGCGCGTTCTCGTTGTTGAGGAGGTCGATGCGGGCCTGGTCCCTGGCCAGTTGGGCCCGAACCAGGAGCAGGGGCTGGGCCTTGATGATCCCAATCCGGTTCTCGATGACGTGGACCAGTTTGTCATAGTTGTCGGCCCTTTCCTGGTACAGGTCCACTAGGTGCTGCTGGGTTACCACGTTGATGTAATCCTGGCGGACGAGGAGGACTTTCTGTCGCACCGCGTCCGCGAATTGGGCCTTGGCGATGGCGGTGCCGGCCTGGGCGTCCTTCTTGCCCGTGCCGTACTTGTCGCTGAAGTCCAGCGGGATGGAAAACCCCAGGTCGAATTCCTCGGGTCCGCCCGCGTTGGTCTGGTTCCAAAGCGGCCCGAAAGGCTGGAGGGTGGTGTCGAGGATCAAGGACGGATTGCCGGGAAGGCCGGCGGTCAGTTCGGCAGCCTCGGCGATGGGGATGTTGTACTGGGCCGCCAGGAGGTCCAGGTTGTGGGCCAAACCCTCGGACACGGCCTGGTCTAAACTGAGCGCCAGGGGCCCAAGATCCTGGGCCCGTCCAAAATCGGTGGAAGGGACGCTGGTGGCGGATGTTCCAGTCGTTACCGAACCATTCCAATCGTAAATCCCCGGAACGCTGGAGGAGTTTTGGGCCCAAAGCGCCGGTGCGAAGCAAGGCAAAAGCGCCAGCAGGGCATAGGAAAATTTCATTTCCCTCTCCAAGGATGGACTCGAGCCGCCCAAACGGAAGTTTAAGATGCCTGATCTCGTCCAAACGAATTGTAAATTGATTGTAAATACGCTGTTTGTTTTTTTTTTACTTCAGGTAGGCATTAACGATATCGACCAATTGTTCGGCCGCCTCGATCTGTTCCGGTTTGGGCTTGGATCCTAGGACGTGGAAAAGCACCTGGCCCTCGATGAGTTCGGACATCAAGCCGTTGATGGCCCCCCGGCAGGCCGCCAGATGCTGGAGCACGTGGTGGCAGTCGGTGTCGTTTAAGATGGCCTTCTCGATGGCTTTCACTTGGCCCTCGATGCGCTTTACCCTCAAGACCAGTTTTTCCTTCGAATGGGTCGTGTGCGTGGAACTCTCCTGGTTCATAGGCCGAAAGTACCATACCCCCCCTAGGTATGTCTAGTTTTTTATCGGTCCGATGAAAAAGCTTTGTCAGGCGCTTGGGGTCAAACTTCACTGGCGGATTCGAATTGGAAGTAACGGATGCGGTCAGGCTTGGCGACCGACTTGCCGGCGGGGATTCCGAGGATCTTCAGTTTCAAGTCTTTCAGGGGCAGAGACACTTCCAGGACTTCACCGCCCTCCAGCTCGTGGGAAGGTTTCAGGCTTTTACCCTTTAGGAGCACCTTTCCCGTGTCGCAGAGCCGTTTGGCCGCCATGCGGGTCTTGGTGACGCCCATGAGCTTCAAGAACAAGTCAACCCTCAAAAAAACCACCAAGAAATTTTTGAATTAAGAAATTTTTTTTAGCCCAAGGGGTCAAAAGGAACTTATCCAAAACTCAAAAGCTTAAAACTCGTCCTATGTTTTCAACTTCCTTCTTTATCTATATAAAACCTTATCCCAATCCCCACCTGGACACCGGAAAAGTCGATCTCCGCCGGACTGCCGTCGCTGTTGAGCGCGTTGGAAGAGGAAAGCTGGTTG
The DNA here is from genome assembly GCA_030038835.1 of candidate division FCPU426 bacterium. Lineage (GTDB taxonomy): Bacteria > Oederibacteriota > Muellerivitia > Muellerivitales > Muellerivitaceae > JAJPJW01. The sequence continues at coordinate 5,980 of JASHQZ010000059.1, read as the reverse complement.
GGTGGAAGGTTCCCGTTGCTATCGACGGTCAATTTAGGGGTGACGGGCTGGAATTTCAGGTAACGGTAGGTGACATCCAGGTCCAGGGACGCGGTTTTTCCCTCGTCGAGAAAAAACTCAATAGAGCCGCCGGCATCGCCCCCGAAATTGGAACCGGACAAATTGGCGTTTTCGGTGACTGAGGCCCCTGTTTCCGTCACGCTGGCCCCCAGGAGGAAATAATACCCGCCCCCGGCATGGATGATGAAATTGGTGCTCTCGTCCAAGGGGATCAGGAGTTCGGCCTGCACGTTCCCGCCCCAGGCCCCAGCGCCCCATTGGTCCGAGTAGGACGACCCGTTGGAGGGTGAAAAATTGACGGTCTCGGTGAACTTCCGCAGGGCTTCGGCGTTGAAGTCCAGTTGCAGGGTGGGGTCCAGCGCAACATCCAGTCCGAGGTGGAAACCTGCGCCAAAGGGAAAGTCTTGGCTGGTATTGACGCCCGGGCTGTAAAAATCCGACAAGTCCTGATGCTGGTAGGAAAAACCCTGGGCCATGATATCGAGGGCCAAGCCGCCTCCCTCCGGCAAGGTGGGATAAAGGGTGCCGCCCGCGGATCCGCCACCGGCATCTGCAGCGGTCGTCACTGGGACGTTGTTGGAGGAAAGGGTTTGCGCTCCGGAGGCGGTCGCGGGCTCCGAGGTTGCCGTTTGCGTCTGGGCTGCATTCGCGGCCGTCGCGGCTGCGGGAGCCGGGGGAGGCGGTTGGAATTCGGGGGCCGATCCTTGATAAGCGACGACCTTCCCACCCTCCACGATATAGGCGTTTTTCTTCAAGCCGTCCAGCCATTGGTTCAAGGCATCATCCTGCTTTTGCTTGAGAAGGTGCGATTTGATATCCGGAGCCACCGTGTCATAGTCCGCGGTTCCCTTATGCTCCAGCTTCACGATGTAAACACCGTCGGGGGTTTTCACAATACCCAGGCCATGCTCGGGGAGCGCGAAGACTCCCTTGGCCAGTTCGGGGTCCAAGTCCAGCCGGTAATGGGTGCCCACGTCGCCGCCGTTTTGGGCCGAGGAGGGGTCCTCGGAGTATTTTTTGGCCTGCGCCGTGAAATCCGCCCCGCCCTTCAAGTTGGCCAGGACGCCATTCGCCTGCTTTTCCACCTCCGCAACGTAGGAGGGCTTGGACTTCGGCGGTATGCGGAAAAGAATGATGGAAAAACGGGCTTCCTCGTAGTCCTTGGGATGCTGGCTGAAATAACCTTTCACTTCTTGGTCGCTGACGAAAACCGAGCCGGGGAGGTCGTGCTGTTTCATTTGGAGGACCCGCTGGGCCTTGATGCGCCTTAAAAGCTGGTCGCGCAGGTACGACCGCAGGTCATCCTCGCTGATGCCCTCCTTTTTAAGCCCTTGGTCGAAATCGGAATCGCTGGCGAAGCGTTTTTTCATGGCGTCCAGTTGCTGGTCCAATTGGTGGTCCACTTCGCCGTCGGAAATCTCCAATTTTTGCCGGTCCGCCTCCTCGGCCAGAAGGACCTCCCGGATGAAGCTCTCCACCACTTCTTTGCGGGCTTCCTCGTATTCGGAGCTTCCCGGTGTCGGGGGCTTCAAGCCTTGCGCCACGAAAATATCGGCGATGGCCTCCTCCATCTCGCCGCGGGTCATGGCATCCTGATCCACGACCAGGGCGATCTCGTCCACCGTTTTGGCGGAGGTTTCGACCGCCCCCGCACGACCGAAAAGGGCCAAAAACGCCGCAGCCCATAAAGCCGCGCTCCATTTATTCCTCACGCAAATCCTCCAGGGTGACCCCGATGACGGGGGCCATTTCTTGGTTGACCTTGATGACCGATTGACGCTTCAAGCCGGCCATCCACTGGTCGAAACGAAAGTCTTCTTCTTCCTTCATGAGGTCGTCATGAATTCCTGTCCGCGACTGGGAAAAAGGGATCATTTGTCGGTCGCGCCATCCGATCAATTGGAACAGATGATACCCAAAATTATCCTTGAGGGGTTTTGAAATCTCCCCCGGCTTTAAGGACGAAAGGGCCTTGTCGTACTCCGACGGAAGACGGTCCTCCGCCAGGAACCCCCAATCGCCTCCCTGGGACCTTTCCAGACCCACGGAAAAGGCGCAGGTGACGGTTGCGAAATCCTCCCCCTTTTGGAGGGCCGCCAGGGCCTTCTCCAGGTCGGCTTTTCTTTGGACGATCAAGTGTCGCGCATGGACTTCCCGGGGGCTCCAATAATTCGTCAAATGTGTCCAATAATACTCTTCCACCTCGGCCGGGGTGATCTCCACCTTGGAATTGACCTCCGTGTCCACCACCTTTTGGGCCAACCGCTCTTGCAGCAGTTTTCTTTTCCAGGAGTCCGGGCTGACCCCCTTCACCTTCAGGATTGCCCAAAAGTCCTCGGGCACACCCTTGAGGGCGTCCTGGAAAGCTTCCTGCGCTTCCGCCGCCGTCAATTGGATGCCGTCGCGTCGCGCCTCTTGGAGGAGGAGCCGGCGGTTGATGACCTGCTCAAAAAGGCGCCTCTTGATAGCCCGCATCTCGCCCTCGGTGACGGCGCTGTAATTGATTTGCATCAGGCGGAATTCGGTGTCGAAGTCTTCTAGGGAAAGGGGCTCTCCGTTAACGGTCACCACCGTCTTATCCTGCGGAACATAGGGCGGCGTCAGGTCTACGGGGGTCCCGGAGGAACAACCCGCCAATAGAGCCCCTAGAATAGCGAACTTCGCTCTTCGCAATTAAATGTCCCGATCCGAACCAGCTGGAATCAAAACTTAAACCTGCCTGTTTAAGGTTTATCCCCCGCGTCCTTGGAGTTCGGTGCCGGGCCGGCGGCCGGGACGCCCTCGTCCGTGCCCAGCAACTTCTCACTGATGGAAAGGCTGGCCAGATACTTGTCGATGACGTCCTGCTTGCGGTCCACTTTGCTGGTGTCCTCCAGGTCCTTGACGAATTTCTCCGCTTGGACCGCAGGTTTGATTTTTTGCTCCTTAATCTGGGCGCTGAGGTTGGAATAAGGAGGCATTTTTTGGCCCGCGGCCAGGGCCTGGGCCGCGTAATCATCGTACCAATCCCTCAGGTCCTTCTCCGTCACCACTACGTCCCCCACCCGGCTATTGGCGTATTCCCGGGCCAGGAGCATTTTCTTGTAGGGGTCCTGGTAGTTGTTTTCCACGCGGCGGAGGGTCTGCAAGTCCTTTTCCAGCTTATCCCTCAAGTCCTTGAGCTTTAGGTCTGCTTCCTGGAGCTTGGTCTTCAGGGCTTCGTCGAAGGCGCTGTCGGAAAAATGGGACTTTTGGGCGGCATCCAAAACCAATTCCTGGTCGATAAGGCTGTCCAAGACCGCCTTGACCTGGTCCTTGTTGTCCGGGTCAATGGGTGTTTGGGCGAAGACCCTGAGGAGGTCGATCTGGCGCATCCAGTCCCCGAAAGTGATCTGGCGGTCCCCCACCACGGCCACCACCGTGGTGTCCGAAATCCCCGCCACGTTGCTGTACTTGTTGCAGGCCCAGCCGGCGGCGAAAAAAGCCGTCGCGGCGGCCGCGTAGAAAAACGCCCTCTTCGGTCGTGAAAACATGGAATCTCCCTTTTCTTTCTCAAACCCGCCAAAAGAAGGCGGTATCTTAACCCGGATAGTCGGTACCAACAAGAACTAAAGTCTTCAAGTTTTCAGGCAATACCACGTCAATGGCGCCCGATCCCTTACCCTCATTCACCTTATCCAAAATCGGGCTTCGCCCGATAAAAGTTATGAGGGTAATGCAGTTTTCAATACTGGGGTCGAAGACCCCAGTATTGAAAACTGCATAGGTCGGAAGTTTTCTGCCATTAACAAAATTTTAAGACTAAGGGACTAGCACACGCCCCTAAACCGGACAAGTGGGAACCAACGGGAGAAATATCCCAAGATGCCTATTGGCGAAACCACGCTTAGAGCGCCCGGTCCATTATGATCGTGAAATTTCACCACTATTGAATGAAATTTCACGATTAAGAGTCCGGGGGCCACAAGGATGGAAAACAGGTTTCAGGTGCCCGTAAGGCTTTTAAGACTTTCTATACCTGAAACCTGACATCTGGAAGCTGTTGGTTGGAGCCTCACGGGCAAACCCTTGGCTCACGAAGACCATTCCAGCCTTCCATAGAACTGGAATTGAAACTGGTAGAGTGCCGATTTCCTTAACACCTTTAAGGTGAATCGGCACAAGCTTCGCTTGCCCCAGCCTTAGGATTGGGTCGCCTTTCATTCTCGGGAAAGCCCGGGGACTTCAATGCGCCGTCTTTAAACGGCGGCCACATCCTTTAGCAATTTCTGCGCCGCCTCCATTTGTTTTTCCGGGCCCTCGTCCCCTTTCATCACGCGGAAGGAAACTGCATTGGGGTCCTGTGGCGAGAAGCGGATGCGGGAAGGCGGCCATTGTTTGAACCATTTCCCTACTTTTTCCGCGGTCGGAGTCCTGTCCGGGTGCCAGGTGAGGGCCACCCAGCCGTTCTGGGCCTCCAGCCTTTGGATGCCCAGTCGTTTGGCCTGGGGGCGGAAGGCGGCTACTTTTAAAAGCATCTGGGCCTCCAAGGGAAGCGGTCCAAATCGGTCCTGAAGTTCTTCCTCAATTTGCTTTAGCTGCTCCTCTTCCGTGGCTTCGGCCAGCCGCCGATAAAATTCGATCTTCAAGGCCTCGTCCGGGATGTAATCCTTCGGGAAATAAGCCGTCACGCCAAGGGACAAGAGCGGCGTGAAATCGTCGGCGATTTCCTCCCCCTTCAAGTGGGCGATTTCCTGGGACAGCATCCGGCTGTAAAGGTCAAAGCCGATGGCGTCCATGTTGCCGTGCTGTTGGGTGCCCAGGACATTGCCGGCTCCCCGGATTTCCATGTCCTTCATGGCCACGTGCATGCCGCTGCCCAGGGAGGAAAATTCCTGGAGCACCTCCAGGCGCTTTTGGGCCAGTTCGCGCAGCGTCACGTTGCGGGGATAGAAGAAATAAGCGTAGGCTTGGCGGTCCGTGCGACCCACCCGGCCCTTCAACTGGTAAAGTTGGGCCAATCCGAAGGCGTCGGAGCGCTCCACGATGAGGGTGTTGACGTTGGGCATGTCCAGGCCCGACTCGATGATGGAGGTGCACACCAGCACGTGGTATTCCTTGTCGACGAAGTCCATCATGATGGATTCCAGCTCGTGCTCGGTCAGCTGGCCGTGGGCCACCGCCAGCTTGGCCTCGGGGATCAGCTTGTGGAGCCGGTCGGCGATGCGTTCGATGTCCTGCACGTGGTTATGGACGTAGAAGGCCTGCCCTTCCCGGTTCATCTCGCGGCGGATGGCCTCGGCCACCAGCCGGTCATCCAAGGGGGACACCTGCACCAAGACGGGCCTCCGGTTCTTGGGGGGGGTGTCGATGACCGAGATTTCGCGGATGCCCGAAAGGGACATATGGAGCGTGCGTGGAATGGGCGTGGCGGTAAGGGTGAGCACATCCACATCGTGCTTGAGGGACTTCAGTTTTTCCTTCTGGCCTACGCCGAAACGGTGCTCCTCGTCCACGATCAGGAGCCCCAGGTTGGGCAACTTGACGTCCTTGCCCAAAAGGCGGTGGGTGCCGATGAGGATGTCCACCTTGCCCTCGCGGGCCAGGTCGAGCGTGTGCTTGATCTCCGAGCGGTTCTTGAACCGCGACAGCATCTGGACTTCCACCGGGTATTCCGCCATGCGCTCCTTGAAGGTGTGGTAGTGCTGCTGGGCCAGGATGGTTGTGGGCACCAGGACAGCCACCTGCCGTTTGTCCTGCACGGCCTTGAAGGCCGCCCGCATGGCCACCTCGGTCTTGCCGTACCCCACGTCCCCGCAGACCAGCCGGTCCATGACCCGGTCCGATTCCATGTCGCGCTTGATGTCCCTCACCGACGCGTACTGGCCGGGAGTGAGCTCGTAAAGGAAGGCGTCCTCGAACTCGTTCTGCCAGGGCGTATCCGGCGAAAAGGGCTTTTTCT
>JASHQZ010000058.1 GCA_030038835.1 candidate division FCPU426 bacterium | reverse complement strand
TTCCAGGACTGCAGGAAGGTTTTCAAGGCATCCAGGAGGATTTGCTGGAGCTTGGCCACGCGGGCGTCCAAGGACGCGTCGCCCGTGGCCGGGGCCGCGGAGCCCTGGACGGAGGTGGCGTCCGTGACCGAGTCGTCCACGGTGAATTTCAGGCCCTGGGCCGCCTTCCAGAGATCGGTGTCGGCGCCGCTGGAATCGGGGGACAGGGTTATGTCGCAATGGTAATTCTTGAGCCCTTCCTGGGCGAGGCAGTAGTAATAACCGTTTAATTTAACGAGGAAAGCCGCGGTCGTGGCGCTGGTGGCGGCCAAGGAGGGGATTCCAGGCCAGAAGAAAAGGGAGAGAAGGCTTAACCGGAGGATTATTTTTTTCACACTGTCTCCAAGAAATGGATTACAAAACATTGCATGGCTAAAACCGGCAGCTATCCTACCCTCAAAACTTATATACGTTAAGCTACATTAACCATAGTTTCCCGTACCATGCCCATAGGTTTAAACATTTGGTAACCACCACGGGAACTCCGTTCGTAGGGGAAAGACCCCCTACGATACCCCGAAAAAGATGGTCTAAAGTTAAAACTCCCGTTTTCAGACTTTCCCATTTCCCCGTGGGGCACCCAAAATAAAAAACCCAGGCATACGCCTGGGTTTATTTTCTGGTAGCCCCACGGGGAATCGAACCCCGATTTAATGGCTGAGAACCATCCGTCCTAACCGTTAGACGATGGGGCCCTACCGCAAAACAGCGAGTTATGAGTTTTGAGTTATAAGTTTTGAGTTAAAACAAACCCAAAATCTTAACCGGAGAGAGCAGGATTTTAAGGAAACTCGCTGGAATTTACAACTTCTAAAGACGCTACTTCAGGATCGCGCCAAACCCGTGACCTCGTAAACCTTGACCGGTTCGGAAAAACCCTTCAAGGCGATGGGGTCCAGCGGCCTCACCTCCACCAGGCCCTTCAGTTTGCGGTACATGGCCTCCGAGATCAGCACCTGCCCGGGCGCGGCCTTGGAGCAGAGACGGGAGGCCAGGTTGACCTCCTCCCCGATGACCGTGTAATCGGTGCGCTTGTCCGATCCCAGGTTGCCCGAGACCACCACCCCCGTGTTCAAGCCGATGCCCATGGTCAGGGGCGTCTGATTCTTGTCGATGCGCGCCTTGTTGTACTGGCCCAGGGCCCTCTGCATGTCCAGGGCGGCCTTCACCCCCCGCAGTTCCTTGTCCTCGAAGGGAACGGGCGCGCCCCAGACCGCCATGATGGCGTCGCCGATGAACTTGTCCAGGGTGCCCTCGTACTGCAGGACCACGTCCACCATGAGGGTGAAATATTCGTTGAGGTCCGCCACGATCTTTTCCGGCGCCATGTTCTCGCTGAAGGCCGTGAAGCCCCGGATGTCGGTGAACATGACCACGCATTCCCGGCGCTCGCCCTTGAGCGCCAGGCCCTCGCCGGAGGACAGGACTTTCTTGGCCACCTCGGGCGAGATGTACTTGCCCAGGATGTGGGTGACCCTTTCCTTCTCCTTCAGGCCCTGGATCATTTCATTGAAGGACTGGGCCAGCACCCCCAGCTCGTCGTGGGTTTCCAGGGGGACCTGGGCGTTCAGGTTGCCCTTGCCGATTTCCTGCACCCCCTGCAGGAGGCTGTTGAGGGGGTTGGTGATGCGCCGGGCGATGAAGAAGGCCATGGCCACGGCGAAGGCGATCCCCAGGACCCCGATGATGACGATGGTTTGCTGGAGGTTGTTCTTCAGGGCCAGGGCCTTGTCCACGGACCTCAGGATGGCGTAGTTCCCCAGTAAACGGTCCTGGGTGTCCATGAAGGGGGCGAAGCGCACGAGGTAGTTCTCGCCGTTGAGCTGCACGGGGGAGGAGGGGGAGGTGGTCTTATCCTTCCACATTTCCGCCGACGGGATGAGGGGGGCCAGGTTTTGGGCCAGGAAGGGATATTTGTCCTCGGGCCAGGTGGAGGCCATGACGTCCCGGCCGATCAGGAAGGCGATTTCGCTGTCGGTGAGCTTTTTCACGTATTCGGCCAGGTTCTTATCCATGGCCACGCCCAGCATGATGACTCCCAGGATGTCGCCCCGGCTCAGGATGGGATAGGTCACGGTCTGGTAGGCCGTGACCTGGGCCTTCCCGCCCTGGGTGTCCCGGTAAAGGAACCCGCCTTGGCTGGACTGGCCCCTCAAGGCCGTATGGACGTTGGGCCAGGAATCGGCCTGGGTCGGCTCGCCGGAACGCATTTTGGAGGGATCGGGCTCCCGGCCCGCCCGCAAGGCCACGATTTCCTCGGGTGGGTGGTGGGAGTCGAAAAGGATTTGGCCGTTCTTGTCGGTCACGATGAAAAGCGGCGGGGCCTGCACCGAGGAACCCAAATCCAGGCATAATTCGCTGACCGTGTCGGCCATGGTGGAGAATTTGGGTTTGCGCACGTCCAGGGCCGCCGTCAGGCGCGGCAGGCCCGCCATGAGGATGGCCTTGTCCCTCAGGTTGGCCGTTTCCTGGTCGGCGAAGCTGCTGAAGATGGAGAAAGTGCGGTCCAGGTCCTGGTTGAGGGCGTTGGAGCTTTCGGACTGCAGGCGCGCGTTGAGGATCAGGAGGATGGCCACCGTCAGCACCACCACCAGCAGGGTGACGGCCGCCAGCAGCTTGTCCCTCAGGCGGAAGCGGGGCCGGATGCCGGAAATCATGGGAAGCCTTTCCAAAAACGGATTGCGGGTTTCAAGTGGCTGGTTTTATTCCTGGACTTTGTCCAAGGTGACGTCCGCTTGGGTGGTCTTGCCCCGCTTAATGGTGACCTTTTGTTCCACCGGCTGCCAGTAATCGTGCCAGGCCACCATCGTGTAGGTCCCGGGCGGGATGCCCTTGATCGTGAAGGTCTGGCCCGGGGAAACCTTGGTGAAGAAGGGGTTGTCCAACACAAGGATGAAGGCCTTCATGGCGTTATGGATCTCGCAAAAAACTTTGACCGGGACTTCGGAATGGTCCATCTTGACGGAGGCGGTCTCCCCCTTTTTCTTGCGCCCCAGGTCGAACTGGTTCAACTGCGAATTGGTGAAGACGTTGTGGTACACCGGGTCGTGGTTGGTGAAATCCACGGTGGTCCCCTTCAAGACGGGCAGCACGCGCGCGGTGAACTGCAGGAACTTCTGGTCCAACTGCACGTGCTTCTTGGGCGGTTTGTACTTCCCCGGAACTTTTTTGAGGTAGAGGACGACTTCCTCGGGCAGGGGCGGCTGGGCGGAAGCCGGGGCGGGCTGGCTGTAGCCGTATTCGTCGTAAGTGGTGTTGGCCGGGGGCGCCTTGCGGGGCGGGGCCGTTACCGTGAGTTTGCCCGTGAGCGTGCCTCCCTTGGGGGTGGAAGCCAGGGCTAAAACCGCGGGGAATAGGACGGCAGAAAAAGCGAAACCCGCCAGGACGCCTTTTGTCCGGAACCGCATGGGGAACCTCGGGTCGAAATTGGGATGCCACATTATATAAGGCGCGGGGGACTTTTGAAGTTACAGTTGGGTTATGTAGTTTTTTTATTGTCATCGCGAGGAGTGCCCCGCGAATAGCGGTGCGCTTACGACGCGGCGACCTCAGTTGAAATAAGCCTTTTCCAGGGGAAGTTATTTTGGAACTGAGGTTGCTTCGTCATAAACGTCCGCCTAATCGGCGGCCATTCCTCGCAATGACAGCTTAATTTGCTTAATTTTAGGAAGGCTGGCTGAGGCGCCGGATGCGGTCCTGGACCTCGGCGGCGAACCGGCCGATGTAGGCCTGGGTGTAGTCGAAAGGATCCAGCCCGTCGTCCTCCAAAAGCGGGGTCATATCCATTCCCCAGGCCAGGGCCTTGTGTTGGTCCACCCCATGGCTCTCAAAGTAAGTGGCGTTGGCCAGCCTTCGGCCCCGGGTGGCCAGGTCGTAACGCTTGCCCCCGCCGACCTGGGAATCAAAAACGCCCAGCAGCGCGTCGGCCAGCTCCTCCTGCCCATCCAGGGGCATGACCACCTTGTCCGGATCGCACAACCAGTCCAGGCTGCGCCACGCCTCGCAGCCGATGACCTTGGGGGGCCTCCGGGCCTTGGGCAGGCGCCTCAAGGCCGCGATGACCCGCAGGGCCACGGCCACGTGGGAGTCATGCTTATCCTGGAAATTATGGGTGTAAACCACCCGGGGCCGGCAGGCGGCTAAAATCGAATCCAGGTCCGCCGCCACGCCGCCAGGGGCGGGGTCCTTCACGGCTTGGCTGGGATGGTCCAGGAGGAATTGGGCGGCGTATCCGCCGATCATGGCCGCCTTTTTCTGCTCGGCTTTGCGCGTTTCCCTCATCTGCCCGTCGGTATGGTCCTTGTAGCGGCCCCCGCGCGCGCTTCCGCCGCCGTCGGTGGCCGTGACGCCGGTGAACCAGGCTCCGTTCTTGTGGCCGAAGCACTCCAGGATGCCGTGGTAGGCCATGAACTCCAGGTCGTCCGCGTGCGCGCAGACGCCAAGGTGGGTGGTACGGGCAACGGCTTCCGGGAGGGGTTTCCCATCGGGGACGTAGATCTCCGCGCCGGGGGCGCTTAATCGGATGGACGGGCTCATCAGGGCACCTTATTCATTTTATGTTCCACTGCAAGTTTTATCTCCACGGATGGCTCCATTAACGGGTTTGGGTCACTTTTTTAAGGTAAGGCGGATTGTCCGGGTTTAATCCTTTTGCGGTAGCCACGGCCAAGGCCAGGGTCTGAAGGAGGGGCGCCATGGCCATGGGGTCCGTCTCTTCCCTTCCTCCCGGCGTTTTCACCGGAATCACGGCTTTTTTCAAAACCTGTGGCACGGGACTGAAGGCCATGGTCAGGGCTTGCCGCCCGGCCAGTTCGTCCAAAAGTTCCAACGAGCCTTTCAGGGTCGGGCCCGGCGGCGCCAAAAGGATCACCGGAAAATCCTTCCCCGCCAGGGCCTTGGGGCCGTGGTGGAAGTCCGCCGTGGAATAGGCGTGGGCCATCACCTGGGCGCATTCCTTGAGCTTAAGGGCGGCCTCCTGGGCCAGGCCGTAGTGGAACCCGCGGCCCACCACCACGCAGGCGGACAAGCGTGGAAAACGGCAGGCCTGTTCCCAAACCGATCGGGATAGGCGGCAGCCCTCCTCAACCAGCTTGGGAATGGCGGACAGGCTGCGGCGGGCCTTGCGGCCCCGGGCCACGCATTCCACCAGGGCGTAAAGGGCCAGGAGTTCGGCGGTGTAGGTCTTGGTGGCCGCCACGCTTTTTTCCGGGCCGGCCTGGAGGTCCAGCGTCATCTCCGCCTCCCGGGCCAGGCGGGACTTGGCGTTGTTGGTGAGGCCCAATGTCAGGGCCCCCTGGCGGCGGGCGTCCCGGACGATCCGGCAAACGTCGGGCCCCTCCCCGGACTGGGAAATGCCCAACACCAGCCCGCCACGGTAGTCCACCTTGCCGCCGTAAAGGGTCGTCACCGACGGTGCGGCCGGGGACACGGGAATGCCCCAATTCTTTTCAATCAGGTAGCGGGCGTAGGTCCCCGCGTTGTCCGAGGTGCCCCGGGCGGCCAGGGCCGCGAAACGGGGTTGGTAGGCCCGGATGGCCTCGGCGGCCCGGCTGAGGGCCGCCCACTGGCGCTTGAGGAAGCGCCGCAGGGCGCGGGGGCTTTCCTGGATTTCTTTTTCCATGAAGGTGGAAGTGGTATTCACGGTCTTACCTCACCCGGCCCGGCCGGAACCAAACGTTACGTGCCTGGGGACAGGGCCACCATATTACATTTTTTATGAATTTTCCCTTAAAATCCCCCCATGAAATCCTCCCGCCGTTCCCCCAAGCTGCTTTTCCTGCTGGATTACGACGGGACCCTGACGGACTTCAAGCGGAACCCCGGGCATTCCCGGCTTACTCCCGCCGCCAAAAATATCCTGAGACGGATTCAACGGAAATACCCCGTGATCTTCATCAGCGGCCGCTACCTGGACAGCCTCGTCCAAGTATCCGGCTTGCCGCGCTTCCCCATGGTTGGCACCCACGGTTTTGAGGCCCGGAACTTCGCCAAGGGTTTCCGGCTCGCCACCGCCTCCCAGGAACGCCGTTTTAAAAAGGAAGCCGGCCGGCTTTGGGATCATCTTCAAGCCCTTCGGGGGGAATTCACCGAAATCCATATTGAAAAAAAGCCCTTCTCCTCCACCCTGCACTACCGGGGGGTGGCGATGGCGCCGGCCAGGGTGAAAAAACTCCACCGCCGGTTCAATGAAATCTTCCGGAAAGCCGTGACGCGGCGGCTCTGGAGCCTGATGGGGGGGAAGCAAATGATCGAGGCCCTGCCCAAGGGCTTTTCCAAGGGCAAGGCCGTAGCGAAGATCCTGGGGTTGTATCCCGGGGCGCTGCCCATCTACGCGGGCGATGACTTGACGGACTTGACGGTGTTCAAGGCGCTGGGCAAGAAAGGGATGAAGGTCGGGGTGGGCGGCCGGATCCCCAAAAACATGGCGGACTTGTCCTTCGGCTCGCCCAAGGCGTTCCTGGCCTGGTTGAAGATCTTTACCGCGTTTTGAGCCTAAACCCCTTGACGCGGCATGGTTGACGCCAAACAGGAGGGCCTTACCTTTTACTTATTGTATTCGTCCACCACATAGGCCCCGGTGTTGACCACGTACAAGTCCCCCGCTGAATTCAAGGCCAGGTCATTCGGATTGTCAAAACCGTCGATCTCCCCCAGGTAGGTTCCTTGGGCCGTGGCGTAAACGACCCGGTTTTTAAGCCCGTCCGAGATGTACAAGTTGCCGCTGGCATCCACTGCGACGCCCTGGGCATCGGGCAGGGGGTTGGACCAGCCGGATCCGGTGAAGGAACTCACATAGTTGTACTGGCTATTGAAAATGACGACGCCGTTCCCCCCGTCGGACGCCGCGTAAATGTTGCCGCTGGGATCCAGCGCCACGTCGAAAGGTTCGGGGGCATTCGCCCCCGAGGTCTGGTTCATGATGGAACCGTCGTCCCACGAAAGATTGTAAACAACGCCGTTTCCGCTGCTGGCGACCACCAAGTTCCCGCTGGCGTCGATTTTGACCCCGGTGGGGGAGGAAAGGTCCCCTTCGGCGTCCCACGCATAGTCGTAGGAAGCGCTGCCCGCCTCCAGATAATAGCCCTCCACCTGGTTCAACCCAAGTTCGGCCACGTAAAGTTCGTTGTTAGAATCGATGGCCAGGCCGCGGGGGTAAGCGCTGGCCGGCAGCGGAATATTGTAAAGGTAGGCCGCCGAACCGTTGAAGACCTGGACGTTGCCATAACTGTAGTCCGACACGGCGATAAAAGTCTGGCCCGCGGATTGTCCCCAGGCCACGCCCCAAGGAGAGACGAAATTGCCGTTGGCGCCCGTGGTTCCCTGTTTCCCGAGGGTCAGGATATTTTGCCAGGTCCCCGTGGGAAGGGGCGAGGGGCCGGCCGTGGGCGTGCCCGTGGGCGTGCCCGTGGGCGGGTGTCCCCGCGTGGGGGTGGAGGTGGGTATTTCGGTGGGGGTCAGGGTGGCCGTGGCTGGAACGTAATAAACCGTCACCGGCGCGGAGGGCGAGGAGGATTTTCCGTT
>JASHQZ010000057.1 GCA_030038835.1 candidate division FCPU426 bacterium | reverse complement strand
CCTCCACCGTGTCCGCCCCGTGGATTTCCCCTTCCTTCTGGACGCCCCCCGCCCGGTCGCCGAAGAATTCCCGGATCAGGTGGCGTCGGTTGGACGTGGCGATGATAATCACGTTGGCGGGGGTGGCCTCGACCGTCCCCTCCAACAGTGCCTTCAATCCCTTATAGGAAGTTTCGTTCTCCTCAAAAGAGAGGTCGTCCACAAAGAGGACGAATTTTTCGGGGCGGCCGCGCAAGAAAGGAAGAATGGCCTGGTATTCGTTTAAATGGGAGGGGTGCACCTCCACCAGCCTCAAGCCTTTGTCCTGGTAGGCATTCAAGAGGGCCTTCACCGTGGAGGACTTGCCCGTTCCCCTTTCCCCGTAAAGCAGGGCGTTATTGGCCCCCTTGCCCGCCACGAAAGCCTCGATGTTTTCGATCAAAGGTTTGCGTTGTTCGTCGTAGCCGATCAGGTTTTCCAGGCGGATGGGGTCCACGGCCTCCACTCCCGCCAAGCGGCCTTTCCCCTCCGCGTCCACCTGCCAGCGGAAGGCCCGGTAACGGCCGAACAATCCCCATCCGTTCTTGTGGAAATATTCGGCCAGGTTGGCCAGGAGCGGGTTCCCCTTGTTGGAAGAGAGGATCTCCGCCTTGATCTTGCGCCGGATTTCGACGGCCGGGGAAAGGCCTTTCCCCCGCTTGGGCGCGACCACCCCCTCCAGGGAGGGCGCTTCCCCCCGGCCCAAAAGGCCGGATTTCTTCAGGAATTCCGATTCCCAATCGATCTTCAGTATCTTTTGGACCGCGTCCAACTCCCTCACGTAGCTTTGGTGGAGCGACGGGCTGACTTCGGAAAGCGGCGCCAATTCGGCCTTGCGGTGGAGGGGGTTGTCGTCCTCCAGGAGCCGCTCCAGGAAGTAATCCTGCAGGAAGGTTCCCACCCGGGGATGGGGGGCGAATTCCTGGTGGTCCACCAGGGCTTTCCACAAGGCGCCATAGCGCCTTGAGCCCTTGGCGGGTTCCGCGTCCTTTTTGGCCAGCCATTTCAAAAGCCGGACGAACCTCAAACCCGCCTCGTCCCGGAAAACACCGGCCAGGAGCACGAGGGAATCCACGGCTTCCAGCGCCCGCTTGGCGGCGAGGGAGGCCTTGGGGAACGGGTTTTCTGGGGCGGCTTGGGATTTCGAGGCCATGCTTCTCCTTACTTAAGGAAAGGGCCGTTATTTTACCTTTTTTTAAACCGGGGCGAACCTGTTTTCCGGAATCTGTCTGTCTTAATATAAGGAACGAAAGGACTTCCATGGCCGGGGTTTTGACGCTGGAACAACTGCTCTCGGAGCGGACGGCCGAGGGAAAGCTTTACGAAAAACTGGGGGACAACCGGGTGCAGTGTTACGCCTGCGCCCACCGCTGCCGCATCCCCGAGGGCAGGAAGGGCGTTTGCAAGGTCCGCTATAACGAAGGCGGGGTTTTAAGGGTTCCGCGCAACTACGTGGGGGCGCTGCAGGTGGACCCCATTGAAAAGAAGCCCTTTTTCCACGTGCTGCCCGGCGCCCGCGCCCTTTCCTACGGAATGTTGGGCTGCGACTACCACTGCCATTACTGCCAGAACTGGATCACCAGCCAGGCCCTCCACGACCCGGCTTCCGAGGAGGCCGGGGCTTACCCGCAGGACCTGGCCGCCTCCGATATCGTGCGCGCGGCCCTCCAGTACAAATGCCCCGTGGTGACTTCGACCTACAACGAACCCCTCATCACCAGCGAATGGTCGGCGGAGGTCTTCCAAGAGGCCCGAAAAAAAGGCTTGCTGACTTCTTACGTCTCCAACGGCAACGCCACGAAGGAAGTGCTGGAATTCATCCGCCCCTACGTGGATTTGTATAAAGTGGATTTAAAGGGTTTTAACGACCGCCACTACCGCTCGACCATGGGCGGCACCTTGAGGCCGGTCCTGGAATCCATCGAGCGGCTGAAGGCCATGGGCTTCTGGCTGGAAATCGTCACCCTGGTCGTACCGGGCTTCAACGACAGCGGGGCCGAGCTCAAGGGGATCGCCCAATTCATCGCCTCGGTCAGCCGCGATATCCCCTGGCACGTGACCGCCTTCCACCCGGATTACAAGATGATGGACAGGCCCGACACCCGTCCCGGACAGTTGAACCGGGGTTACCAAATCGGCCGGGAAGCAGGGCTCCACTACGTGTATTCCGGAAACCGGCCGGGCCAGGTGGGCGCCACGGAAAGCACCTATTGCCCCACGTGTGACGAACTGCTCGTCGAACGCTGCGGCTTCCGGGTCTTCAAGAACAACCTCGGCGCCGGCGGCCTTTGTCCCGGATGCCAAACCCCCATTCCGGGGGTCTGGAAAATCCCCGGCCGGGCCCCCCATTCCGTGACGCCGGTGGAACAAACACCCCTGGCCGAAGCCGCCCTGGTCCAAACCGCCGGAAAATAAATGCCTTGGCTTTTGATTTTTAGTCTTTAAAATCCCAACTCATCCAGTTTTTGAGGAATCCCCATGTTCTTCTTTCTACCGGTGCAGGAAGGCAATCCGCCCAAGAAATTTCCCCTCGTCAACGTCCTTTTGATCCTGGGGAACTGCTACGTTTTCTTCAAGACCGCCACCCGGCGTTCCTTCGAGCGTATCATCTGGCATTACGGCTTCATCCCCGCCCACCCGCACCTCAAGGACGTCTTTTCCTCCATGTTCCTCCACGCCGGGCTGCTGCACCTGGTGGGCAACATGTACTTCCTTTACGTCTTCGGCGACAACGTGGAGGACCGCATGGG
>JASHQZ010000056.1 GCA_030038835.1 candidate division FCPU426 bacterium | reverse complement strand
GGTCCCTCCTGCGGGGATTCAAGCCCCGCTCGGTGGTGCTGACCGGTTTTTTGACCCTTCTTTTGCTGATCACGGCGCTGTTGATCCAGGGGCGGGAAGATACGTCGAAATCCCCTTGGGTGTCCTTCCAACAGTACTTCGAATCCTGGCACTTTGAGGAAGAATGGAAGACGGACCGCGAAGCAGCCCTCAAAATGGGGGTGGTAGCGGACAAGCTAGACGGCTTTAAGGACGACTATCAAAAGTACTTTTACGACCTCCTCCCCGGATGGGTTTTGGCCGGTTGCCTGGTCGGCGGGCTTTTGGCTTATTACGTCTTTTCCCTCATCCTTTCCCGCGTCACTTCGCGCGTGCCCAAGGCCATGGCATTCCGGGAGTGGGTGGTTCCCGAACCCTTGGTTTTCGGATTGATCGCCGCGGGGATCCTGAAGATCGCCGCCAAGGACAACGGCTGGATGGACATCCTGGGCAGCAACCTCCTGTTTTTCTTCTTCGTGGTCTATGTTCTGGGCGGGTTCTGCATCGTTTCCTTCTTCCTGAACAAATGGCGGCTGCCGAGGACCTTAAGGGTTTTAAGCTACCTGATTTTGGTGCAGCTTCCCCTGGACGCGGTATGCGCCCTGGGCGTCCTGGACATCTGGTTTGACTTCCGGAAGATCAAAACGTCACGGCCGGAGATCGCATCATGAAAGTTCTACTGAAAAACGATGTTCCCAAAATAGGGAAAAAGGGTGAGTTGCTGGAGGTGAAGGAAGGTTATGCCCGCAATTTCCTCATCCCCAACGGCCTGGCCGTGGAGGCCACGGGCGGCGCCCTGAAACAGTATGAGGAGGACAAAAAGGCCCAGGAACGCCGCAAAGCCAAGGAAAAGGAAGAGGCCCAGGCCCTGGCCGCCAAGATCAAGGGCACCACCCTCACCCTGCGGCACAAGGCGGGGGACGAGGGCCGGTTGTTCGGCTCCATCACCTCAACGGAAGTGGCCGAGGCCCTTCACGAAAAAGGATTCCAGATCGACAAAAAACAGGTCTTCCTGGACGAACCCATCCGCCTGGTGGGAAGCCACGACGTGAAGATCAAACTGCACACCGAAGTCACCGCGTCCCTGCACGTGGAAGTCGCGAAGCTTTAATTCCCCCTGCGTTATCGTGAAGACGGTTGCCTTCAAAATTCATGATGGTCTTCCCTTGTTTACCCCCGTTGCGAATTGAGGCTGTTTTTGATAGTATACTGGCGTATTCCTTTTGAAAAACCCATGAAATACAAATGGGGAAAACTTGTTGATAGTTTTGTGAGCGTTTTGTGGGTTCGCCCCTTTGGGCTAGTCCTGCGCAAGGGGAAAAGTGAATAACCCCGACGTTGATAGTTTTGGAACGAATCGCACGAAAAAACTTGTCGTTCACATCAAGAAAGTTAGAATGACGCACTTTCAAAATCTTGATGGAGCATTCCATGGAAGTCGCCCGTAAAAGCAACCCACCGTCGCCCCTGCCCAACCCTTCCGACTATCGCGTGCCGCCTCAAGACCTGGAGGCCGAACAATCGGTGCTAGGCGCCATGATGCTTTCCCAGGAAGCCATCCGCCTGGTCATTCCTATTTGCAAGGCCGAGGATTTCTACCGGGAAGCGAACCGCAAGCTCTACCAGGCCATCGTGGCCCTGGACGA
The DNA here is from genome assembly GCA_030038835.1 of candidate division FCPU426 bacterium. Lineage (GTDB taxonomy): Bacteria > Oederibacteriota > Muellerivitia > Muellerivitales > Muellerivitaceae > JAJPJW01. Next base: position 1,975 of record JASHQZ010000056.1, on the reverse strand, counting down.
CCGCAAGGAGCCGGTGGACATCATCACCCTCTCCAACGAGCTTAAGCGAATGGGAGAGTTCGAGACCATCGGCGGGGTTTCGGCCCTCACCTCCCTCATCGAGCGGGTGCCCACTGCCGCCAACGCCGAATACTACGCCAACATCGTCAAGGAAAAGTCCTCCTCCCGAAAACTTATCGCGGCCGCCACCCAAGTGGTTTCGGACGCCTATGAGGATTCCATGCCCGTCAAGGAGCTCCTGGACAACGCCGAGCACCGCATCTTCGAGGCTACCGAACTGCGGGAAAGCAAGGATTTCTCCAGCATCAAGGACTTGATCGGGAATTCCTACGAGTACGTGAACAACCTCTCCGACCAGAAGATGCACATCACGGGCGTGCCCACGGGTTTCTACGATCTGGACGACCTGACGGCCGGGTTGCAGCCCGCGGAAATGATCGTGGTCGGGGCCCGGCCCTCCATGGGAAAAACCTCCCTGGCCCTCAATATCGCCCAGCACGCCTGCATGGGAACCAACCAGTTGAAAAAGAAAATCCCCGTGGGGTTCTTTTCCATTGAAATGACCGCCAAGCAGCTGGCCCTCCGCCTGCTCTGCTCGGTGGCGCGCATCGACTTGCAGAAAGCCCGTTCCGGTTACCTCAGCGACCATGACCGCGGGCGGTTGGTCAACATCACGGGACAGTTTTACGAGGCCAAACTCTTCATCGACGACACCTCCTCCATCACGGTCCTGGACCTGAAGGCCAAGGCAAGGCGCCTCAAGCGCGAGCACGGTATCGGGCTTTTGATCGTGGACTACCTGCAGCTCATCCAGGCGGGCATCCGTACCGACAACCGGGAGCAGGAAATCGCCTATATTTCCCGCCAGCTCAAGGCCTTGGCCAAGGACCTGGACATCCCGGTCATCGTGCTTTCCCAGCTCTCCCGGCCCCAAAAGGGCCAGGAGGAAAAACGGCCCGTACTCTCCGACCTTCGCGAATCGGGCGCCATCGAACAGGACGCGGATGTGGTCGTCTTCATCCACCGGGAAAGCGCCGGCCAGGCCGGGGAAGACCAGCCCCGCTTTAGCTATGAATTGGTCGTGGCCAAGCAGCGCAACGGCCCCACGGACAGCGTGCCGGTGGTCTTCCGCCGCGAATACACTACTTTCGAGTCGGCTTCCAAGGTTTCCGAACGTTAATCCCCGCCGCCCAATCGGATTGGGTTTTGTTACAATGCACCCGCATGAAAACAGCGATTCCAACCAGCCCTTCTTGGGCCGAAGTTTCCTTAAACACACTTCAAGCCAACTTCAAGGCCCTTCAAAAGCTGGCGAAAGGCTCGGAAGTGCTGCCGGTGGTCAAGGCGAATGCCTATGGACACGGATTGGCCCCGGTTTCCAAAGCCCTGGTTCAGGCGGGCGCCAAATTCCTGGCCGTGGCTTTTGTCCAGGAGGGGGTGGCCTTGCGCCGGGCTGGCATCCGGGTTCCCGTTTTGGTGCTGACTCCCACCCTCCCGGCCGAAATCCCCGTTCTCCTTAAAAGCAAACTTATCCCGCAGGTTAGTTCAGTGGAAGGCGCAAGGGAGATTTCCAAGGCAGCGTTGAAGATGGGACTAAAGAATATGTCCGTCCACGTCAAGATCGATACGGGCATGGCGCGCGTGGGGGTCCAGGCCGCCCACGTTATTCGCGAGATCAAGGGTATCCGCGGGGTTCCGGGCATTCAAATCTCGGGCGTTTACACCCATCTGGCCACGGCTGATTGGACCGACCCCAAATACGCCTGGAGGCAGATCATCCTTTTTAAGCAGGCTTTGGATAAAATCCACCGGCATACCAGCATCCGGCCCGCCACCCACGTGGCCAACAGCGCGGCCCTGATCACCTATTATCCCCAATCCAAGGGGACCTGGGTGAGGCCCGGCATCGCCCTTTACGGTGTTTACCCCCATCCGGCAATGAAAAACCGGGTAAAACTGACGCCCGTCATGCAAT
>JASHQZ010000055.1 GCA_030038835.1 candidate division FCPU426 bacterium | reverse complement strand
ACTGCGTTCCGTAAAACCCCGGGCCTCCCGGCGCCCATGTCACCGCGATCTGGTTGTTCCCCACCGGATTGGCGACACCCACGCTGGAAGGCGGCGTGGGGGCCAAGTTTAAGGCGGGTGGAGAGGCCGCATTTAACCACCCTCCATGGCCAGTCAGGTCCACGGGTTGCACCCAATAGTTCATGTGGTTGACGATGGGGGTATCCACCCATGTCAAAACGGCCGTCACGGAGGGGTTGGTAAAGATGGTGGCGAAGGGGGTAGGCGTGACAGTGGCCGTGGGGCTCCCGGCCGGGATGGGAGTAGGATTGATCGCGGGCACCCCGAAAGGGCTCTTATAAAGCTGGTAGCCGGCCAGGCCGTAGGTTCCAGGGGTGGCAGGGTTCCATGTGAGGGTGACGGCGTTGGTGGTGGCATTGGGCGTCACCGTGATCGGCTCCGACTCCACGGCCGCGTTTAGGGTGACGGCCACGGTATTGGAGGTTCCGGTCCCATAAGTGTTCACGGCCACCACGTTGTAAACGGTGATGAGATTGCCGTTGTTTCCCGCAGGCAGGGTGGAATCATCGTAGGTCATCGTGGGCGTGGCGGCCTGGTAGGGGACGGTGGCAATGGGGGTGTTGTTCTGCAGTATTTCGTAAGCCGTTACCCCTTCCGAGCCAAGCGAAGAGTTCCAGATGAGCCTTGCGCCGTAACCGTTCTGCCCAATAACGGGGGGCGTGGGGGTCAGCGTCACCAAGGCGGTAAGCGTGGGTGGCCCGGGAGGTGACATGTTGATGGGCAGGTCCGGGTTGCTAGCGTAAGTGGGTTGGGCACCCAAGTGGCCCTGGCTGTCCGTGGCCATCACCACGTAATAAAAAGCCGCCGCGCCCGAGGAATTGGCCGTGGTATCGCTGTAGGCGGTTCCAAAAACTGTGGCCAAGGGCATGGCGCTTAAAACCGTGGAGGCTGGGACAGGAGTTTGGGGGAAAGTGGGGGTGAAGGTAGGGGAAGGTGTATTCCAGGTACCGATTGGGGTAAAAGTCGCGGTGTTGGGAGGATTAGGTGTGGGAGTCGCTGTGAGGTACTTGAAAAGATAGACTTGATAAAAAGAAATCGGATAGCTGGAGGCGGGAACTCCCCAGGAAAGATCCAAGGCATTGGAATGAATGTTTTGGACGGTTACGGGCTGGATGGCCACAGGACCTAAATAAGGAGCGGCTGTAACGGAAGAGGCTCCCCCCGGTACCCCGCCCGAATCAATACCCGCCACTTGGTAGAGGTAATCCAGGCCGTCGGTCACCTGCAAATCCTGGTAAACGGGCGTTCCGGGGCCGGGCATGGAGGACAAAAGCACGGTGGCCAGGGGTTGGGGTGTGCACGTGGTGGGCGTCAGGGTACCGGTGGGGGTGGGCGTGTTCGGCACATTGAGTTCTTGCCGGCTGAGGAGATAAGCCGTTACCGCCGGTGTTTCCGAGACGTCTGGAGTCCATACCAGGTTCACTTCCCCATCGTAGGGGGCGATGACGGAAAGCCCCGAAGGCACGGGCGGCTGCGCGAAAACCAGTGTGGAAACCCCTAAAAAGAGAAGGGCTAAAAGTCCGCAGTCAGCAGGCGACAGGGATCGCCTGAAAAGACGTGGCCACCTACTGCCAACCGTCGACTGTGAGCTTTTGTTGGGTTTCATGGTTAGAATCTTGCTTCCGCCGAGACGGTTCCCATCCACAGCACATAGTTCAACTGGTTGTTCTGCTGGTTGGTGAAATACGTGTTAGTCAGGCCCACGCCCAACAGCAGGTTCGTGAGGGCATTGTACTGGCAGTTGATTGTAACACGGTACGTTTGGGTCTGGAGCTCGTTGTTGATGTAGCTGGACTGGTTGTTCACGAACTCCATGAAATATGTGGCCTTCAGGTCCACGTCATTGCCCATACGGATGACCCAGTGGGTGAGGGGAACATGAAGCTCCAAGTGGGGGTTGAACCGCTGGTCATACTCGACGGAAGCCTGTTGGTCCAGTTGGGTGACCCCGGTGCTCAGGGTGGAAAGGCCGTTCTGGTATCCCGTGGTTTGCTGGAGGTGGATGTTGCCCTGGCCCGCGCCCTTGCCCAGGTCGTAAGGCAGGGTGATACCGTAAAGATCGCTGTCCGTTTCATTGTCGATGCTGGGCGGGACAGTGCTGTCGTACTGGGTGCTGTCCGTGTGGGTATATTGGAACTGGGCCGAGTCCACGGTGAGGCCCACCAGGGGCAAGGTTAGGATTTTACGATTGTACACCGTAGTCAGCCCTATGGTTTTACCATACTGGGGCGCTGGATTGGAGCCCTGGGAAAGAAGGTTCAACTGGTTGGTCCAAGAGGCGTTAGGCCGGAAATCCCATACGTCGAAAAGCTTAAAGTCGCCGGTCACCTGGTTGGTTTCCGACTGGCTTGCGGTAAGGGAGTCGGTGAAATCGGGGTTAATGCCCCATTGTTCGTCCAAATTCAGCATCCCCTGGCGGTAGCCGGGGATGGTGGAATTAGCGGCATAGGTGAGGCCATAGGTCAAGGTGGGGTTGATCTTCTGGAGGAAACCGAACCAACTGCTCGGTGTGAAGTTGCCCGTGAAGGCGAGATTGTTGGCGCTGTTGAACTGCAGGCCGGTGGAATAGGAGACCCAGTCGTAGCTGTTGCTTCCGGTATAGGCCACGGAGGGGGTCAGTCCTGAGATGCCCCGGTACACCAGCCCAGCCTTGGGCTGTTCCTGCTCCTGGAAGGGCATGTAGGTCACCGAATAACTGGAGACCGAAACCGGCACCCCGGCCGAGTTGGTATTGCCCATCGCGTCCGTCAGGGTCCAGGTATATCCCGGAGTGATAACCAGGTTCTTCACGAGCTCCGTGGTGTTGGTCCAGCCGTAGGTCTGCGTACGGGTGGTGCGGTCGTAATTGGCCAGCCCCTCGTAGTTGGGGGCCAGGAAATCCTCGGTGTTGTAGGTCATGGAATAACTTTCAGTGAACTGGTTGGCCCCGATGGGCAGGAAGAAAATTTTCGCAGGTGCGTCGTAGGTGGAGGCCACCGTGTAGACAGCCTGGTTGTTTTGGTTGTTACCCTGCACCCCGGGTTGGGAGAGGTATTCTTGGTTGGGATAGGTTGAGTTTTGGTCATTCAGGCTGCCGGAAAGCTGGAAGGAGGTCAGGCGGCCGAACGAGGACCCCAGATCCTTGGTATAGCTGATGCTGCCGATGGCGTTGTCGCTGTGGGTATTGGGCAAGGAAATGTAATAAGGGTTGTCCAAGAGCGCGGACTCGGTGGTGAGATCCTGGTGGGTATAGGAAGCCTGGGTGACCAGCGGCTGGGAAAAAAGGGAGACCCCGCTGGAGGTGTAGTCCGCCCCCAACTGGGTGGAATGCTGGAAATGGGTGCTGGTTTGGTCCATTTGGGTGAAGCCCGAGTCCACTTCCTCGTAGCGCAGGTTCATCGTGGCAAAGGGCTTCTTGGCGTCGTCGCCGATGACAAAGGCCGCGTCGGCCCGGCGGGCCATGCCGCTGCGCACGACGGAGTTGGCGGCGTGCAGGTTGATGATCCACATGTCGCCCGTGAAACCCGAGGGCGGGTTGGGGGAGACCACCCCGAAGCTGATGTTGGTGACGCGGTTGATGAAAGGCGTCCCCACCTGGAGCCGATTGCCCGCCGACCCGCTCAAGGGGAAGTCCACCGTGCCCCAGGTATTGAGGCAGGAAACGGCGGCCTGGCTCAACTGCATGTTGAACTGGTAATAATCCTGCGGGTCGTTCCCTACGCGCAGGAAAAGCACGTCCCCCGGCTGATAGGCCCTGAGGTAAAGTTCAAACCGCAGGTCCTGGAAGTTGGTGAGGTCCAGCCCCTGGCTAAAGAGCCGGGTGGCGTAATAAATGGGCGTGCCGTTGATGTTGCCGGAGGGCTGGAAATCGGCCGAGGAAAGATTGTAGGTAATTTCCAGGGCCTTTTCCTGGTATAGGAGAGCGGACTGATCCTGGCCCGACTGCACGGTCACGAAGTTGAGCGTGGGCACGAAACTGGAGTTCTCAGCCTGGCTGATGGAATCCACGTCGAACTTGGTGGGGTTGACCGTCACGCCCTGGCTGGCGTTTGCCGTGGGGTCCACCTGCAGGACCCAAAGGTTTTGGGTGAAGTTGACGCTCTCGAAATAAACGTCGCCGTTGATGGGCGTGGAATTGGAACCGGTCATCCAGATGCGGGCCGAGCGGATAATAGTGGGGGTCGGCGCGCCTACAGTGTTGAAGAAATAGCTGATTCCGTCCGGGGTCGTTCCCGGGCTTGCCGAACCGGATAAGTTGATGGGAATCTTCACTTCATGCCATCCGGTCCAATTGGCATCGATGCCGTATTCGTAATAGGCATCCGTGTTGTTCAAAATATTGGTGCCGTTCATGTTCTCGTTGACGTAACTGGTTCCGCTCCCCACGCTGACCCCTTCCTGCGAGGTCTCTTCCCCCGGAAGGAGATAGGTGATCGGGGCCGTGGAACTCCCGCCGGCTGACCAGGGATTTCCCTGGTAATAGTAGGTGGGAATGGCGTAAAGAGGGTTGGCTGGAAGCTGGGGTTGGGCGTACTCGTTGGGATCGGAAAAAAAAGGGCTGCCGGGGCCGACGCTCGGTTGGCCGTTGACGTCTTCGTTCAAAACCCCGAAATCCACCATGATCCACTTGGGATTGCCGTCGTTGTAAATCCAGCTGTCGAAATAGGTCACGTTGGAAAAATCGGCGCCGTTCGTGGAAATCACCGTCCTCAACCCCGCCCACCTCTGGTTGGTAAGGTTCGAATAAGGAAACTGCAACACCTGTACCGCATCGTTGGCCTGTTGGGTTTGGGCATAAACATTGCCGCCGTAGGCGGGCACCGTGGTGTAGCCGCCGGTGGTGTTAGACGTGCCGATGGTTTGAAAAACCTCCATGACGGAGTTGGGTGCGCCGGAGTTGTAGAAACGGACCCGATTATTGGTGGCGTCCGCTCCCCCGTCGTAGGTGACGTTGCCCAGAAACCCCACGGGCTCGGGGGGAGCGGAAACCAGCCAGGAAGTCTGGTTCGTTGAGAGGGCCGTTGCGCTGTCGATGCCCTGCATGTTGTCGATCATGGCGACGCCGTTTTCCCCCTCGGCGTTGTAGGTGTCGGGGTTGTAGTAGCTTTGGGCGACTTCCCCTGAGAGCTTGACGCTCAAGGGAGGCTTCCAATCTTCAAGACCGGGGATCACGCCAGTGAGGGATTTCACGTCATCCCGGGACAGGTCCAGGCGCGTGTCCGCGTCGAAAAGGGTGAGGGAGTCGGGCGTGGAACCGATCTGCGGCACCTCCAGGGGCTGCTGGGCGTCGTCCTCAAGGAAGGTGGAGCCGATGAAGAAGTTGTCGGTAATGTCGTATTCGGCCCGGGCACCCAGGATGTTGTTTTGGCCGGTGGAGCCAAAGGGCGCGTACTCGTAGGTCACCACGATCTGGCTGTCCGGTGAGAGGATGCTCTTGTTGGGGAAATCCAGGGTGCCGGAGGTGTAGTCGATCATGTAGTCCACGTTGCGCTGGAGGCGACGGCCGTCCAGATACACCGACTCGCTTCCCTGGATGATGTTGAACTGGCCCAGCGAGTAGTTGTTCGACTGGGTCTTGTAGCGGACATGGACGGTATACTGGCTAGTGGGCGCAACGGTCTGACAGTAGACGTCCGGCGGGTTGGCGCTGGAGCTGGAGCCGCCGGAGGTGTCCAGGTTGGCGAAGGGCCGTTCCGGCCATAAGAAGGAGGTCGGCGCGGCCGAGGCCAGGAAATTGGCGTTGATGACCGTTAGGTAGTTGAAGTCCAGGTCCACGTTGTAGACCCAGGGGGTGGAAGAGCCCACCGTTGAGACGCCCTGCCCGGTTTGAAGGACCGTATTGTTGGTGGAAATGACTTGGAAAAGAAAACCCGGGTCGTCCTGGGGGGGCACGATCTTGTCGGTGCCCAGGTTGAAAAAATTGACCAGATAAAGGGGCGAGCAGGCAATGGCGTTGGCCGATGTCCAGCCGGTGGAATTGTTGTTGTCCTTGATCAGGAATCCCGGGTATTTCCCTGTTTGATTCAAGGTTGGATTCGAGACGCTAACTGTAACCCCCACCGCCCCATTGTCCGGCACGAACAGGTCAGTGGAAGGCACGTTCTGGGGAAAATTCGCTGTGTTGCTATTGTTATAAGCGTTCAAGCCCCGGTATTGGCCGTTTTGGTTCTGGAATCCCACGGCGATGCGGGCCGTGGAGGGCAGGGCCGTGATGAAGGTGATGATACCCGTGGAGTAGTCGATGGTGTAGTCCCGTCCCGGCAACCAATGTGCAAAAAGATTGTTGGGCCCTCCGAAATTGGGCCCAGTGGGGTTGATCTGGCCCGTCCCCTGGTCCACCCAGATCTGCTCCGTATTGGGCGCGGGAAGGGCGCCATTGGTCGATGTGCTTGTGGTGGGGGTCAGGTTTTCACGGGTAATGAGAAAGTATTTGTTCGGGACATACTGGATGTCCTGGATCATCTTGTCCACTTGCACGGTGTTGCCGGTGAAGGTCTTGGTAGCCGAAATGCCCTGGGTCTGGGCGAAAAAAGTGGTCAAGTGAAAGTTATCGAACTTGAACATGGCCTCGAGGCCGAAGAGGTTCTTGCTGAAGCCCGCGAACTGGGTGTTGGGGAGCACCAGCTGCAGGTCACCGAATTCCACCTCCTGGACGGGACTGTCCTCATCGCCGTGGTAGGTGATGGAAATGACCTGCTTGGTCTGGTCCACGCCTCCCGCCCGGTTGACGTCGCTATAGTCCACGTTCACGTCCACGTTTTTCCCCACCTTGCCCACCAAGTCGACTACTAGCTCCTGATTGATAAGCGTGGTGTCCTGCTGCTGCGGAACGCCATTCTCCACGGGCCGGTCGTAGAAATCCTGGAAGGACAAATCCGCCTCGATTTTCTTGTAACCCTGGATGGAAAGCGACGTGTCCGCCGGCAACTGGAGGTTGATCAGATTCTTTTCCGGAATAGCCAGGACTTTTTCCGCCTCGGGCGTTGGGCTGGGGGTCGGCGCCGTTGCTTCAGACTGGACAATTTCCATGCCATCGGGTGTAACCGTCAATTCATCTGAATCAGGACTAGTTTTGCCGTAGGAATCGCTGGCGGTCACCACGTAGAAATAATCCTCGCCGTTTCGCGGGGGAGAAAGGCTGGTTTGGGAACCGTCCAGGAAATACGGGGCTGGGACGGGTTGGGTGTTAACGCGCAGGTATCCCTCACCCGGTGTGGTGGAGCGGTAAACGTCGTAGGCCGTGACGGGGGAGCCCGCCGGCGCCGCGTCCCAGGAAAGGTAAACCCCTTCCTTAAGAATTAGCACGCTCAAACCGGTTGGAGCTGCCGGGGGAGGATAGTTGACCGGAGCTGCGGCTCCGGAAAGCGGCGCTAAAATTGACGCCCCTCCGCCTCCGGCCGCCGTTGCCGGGGCGGCGGTTGAGGCGGACCCGGAGATGGAAGACGTGGCCAACGGCGTGGTTTGGGCGTTAAGGCTATTGGACTGGGCGTCAATGGCGTCCAGTATCTTGATTTCCTCTTCAGGACTTACCATCAAATCGGAAGCGGAAGTGGCTGCCGGGGAAGACGAAACAGCCGGCGTGGCCGAAGTTGTTGTTTGGGCGTTTGCCCCACGGAGCGGAAAGATAAAAAAAACGATCCCCAAACCCAGAAGGGCCAGTTGTTGAAAGCGTTGAAGAAGAAGTCCACCAGCCAACATTTAAACCATCCATAAAATCCAATTTAGAGTGCTCAATCTTTCTACAATCCCAGTGTTTTCCTCAAATCCTCCAGCCTTTCGCGGCTTACCGGTAGGCGTGTTTTGGCCGGATCGGACAAAACCGCCGTGTACTTGCGGTCACCCTCATGTTCCAGTTCCCTGAGGTAATCCAGATTAATGATGGCGCTGCGGTGAATCCTCAAGAAACGGTTGGGGTCCAGCCTTTGGGCCAGTTGGTCCAGGCTATCGTCGGATAACAATTCCTGGCCGTCCACTAGCAAGGCAGCGTAGTGCTCGCGGGCCACGATGGCCGAAACCTGGGATGGTTCGAAAACGCGGTACTTGGACCCGCACTTGACCGCCATGCGCCTGCGGGCGCGGCCCTCCTCCATGCGTTCGATGAGCTTTTGGAGGGGAGCACGGGAACCGGATTCCTTACGCCGTTTCAGGCGGTCCATGGTTTCGGCTAGCCTCTCGGGTGACACGGGTTTCACCAGGTAATCCAGGGCCGAAAGCTCAAATGCCCTCAAGGCATGCTCACTGTAGGCCGTCACGAAAACCACCGCTGGCCCCTTCCCGCCCCAGGCTTCCGCCACTTCCAGACCGTTCAGCTCGGGCATTTCAATGTCCAAAAACACCAGGTCTGGATGGAGGGTTTGGGCGGACTGCAGGGCCTCCAACCCGTTGGCGGCCTCCCCGGTTACCTCCAAGTCCGGGAAGGCGGAAAGCAATCGGGCTAGCCGCGACCTGGCGGGAGACTCGTCATCGACGATCAAAGCCTTAATCATGAAGACCCCCTAAACCCATAAATTATTCGTTACCATTTGCCGCTAAGAGCGGCATCGACAACCCGATTTTCGTCCCACCCCCTGGACGGAGTGTTATTTCCAGCCGTCCTTCTTTTCCAAACCCCAATTCCAGCCTCTTGCGGCAATTCTCCAAGGCCGTTCCCGAACCCGCGTAAGGGGAATTCCCAAACCCCACGCCATCGTCCTCCACAACCAGTTCCAAACGACCGCCGGCCAACACCGCCCGGATCCAGATCCTTCCCCCCGCCGCACGGGAAGAAAGGCCGTGTTTCACCGCGTTTTCCACTAGGGGTTGAAGCAAAAGGACGGGCACCAGGACCTGGGCGGGGTCCAACCCCTGCCCGATCTCAATAGAAGAGGAAAGCCGTGGACCAAACCGAGCCTTTTCAATGTCCAAGTAGGTCCTGCAGAACTCCAATTCTTTGACTAGGGAATGGTTGGATTCTCGGGTGGCTTCCAAAACTGCCTGGAAGAGGGTCGAAAGTTTCACTACCACTTCCTCGGCCTTGCCGGGATCGGCGGGGATTAGGGCCGCCACCGTGTTGAGGGTATTGAAAAGGAAGTGGGGATTCATCTGGTCTTTTAGTTTGTCCAGGGCCGCCTGCAGTCTTTCCTTTTCAAGCTCTTCGGCCCGGATTTGGCTTAAACGGGCTGCGTCCCGCAGATCCAAGAAGGAAAAGAAAAGGAAACAAACCAAAAAAAGGGACCAAATCCAGGAAATCTCGGTGCCGTAAAACCGCCAATGAAACTCGAAGGGTATAGGTTCGCCAGGGTAAATAGAGTTGATGAAAACTAATATCAGATGATCCGCAATGTAAACCCCTAAAGGAGCTACGAAAGCCACAAACAGAAGATGCCAGGCCAATCCGTGTCGTGGAAGGTTTTTAGCCGACCATTGGGCCCAAGCTCTTTCCGCAAAAAGATAGGCTTTTACAAGGACCAACCCTATCAAAACGGCACAGCTTGCCTCAAAAAAGTTCCAGCCCCAGCGGAAAAGAGATAAGGTCCAATTGCTCAATACAAAACTGACCAAAAGGGTCCAAAGGGGGTTCCAAACAAAAAGGAGCTTGGCACAGGAGGAAAAGAAGGACTTCTCGAAATCAAGGAAGAAGATTTTTTTCCAGAGTTGGTTCATCCGCCATTTCACCGGTTGTGCCGATCCGTCAGCGGCAGTTTTCGCCAAAACCGGGGTATTCCCCGGAGCCAGGCTCTTCTTTCCGGAGATGATACCAACACTGGAATAATCCCAACGGCTTATTTTCACCTTTTGCAAGTGGAGGGTCCTTTCATGGCCAACGGAACCGCTCCCTTCATAAAACCCTGAGGCCCCTTGGTCGGCAAACCATCCCGGGGGATGGCAGGGGATTTTGGACTCGGTTATCGAAAAAGACTCCAGCCCCCTCGCCCCATTTTTCAAAACGGGGAATTTTTATGTTTAGAAGAACACGGCCCCGCCTTAGAGCAGGGCCGTGGTGCCCAAGATCAGGATCGGCTGCGGTTGTCTTGCCGCTCAAGCCAGTCCTAATCGCCCTTCGTTAAAAATATCCCAAACGGGGGGCAAAAGGGTTGCGAATACCCGAAAAGCCGAAAAAGGTCACTGAACGGGCGTGAGTGGGCCGAACGCCGGTATTTTGGCGGGAAAACCCATGTTATACTTTGCCCCCTGAAAGCAGCTGACGGGTCACATTTCACAGCTGACAGCCGAGTCAAAAAGCGGAAGGAAGGTCTTGCTGTGAACTTGTCGACCATGGGCTGTAACCTGCCTTTCAAGGATGCGAATTGAAAACCGTTTACCGCTATGTCCTCACCGAAATGGTCCCTTCTTTCCTGGTGTGTGTAGGCCTTCTCACCTGCCTCTTCATGACCAACAAGATATTCCTGATGCTGGACCTGGTGCTCAACAAAAAAGTCCCCCTTTTCCAAACCCTGGTGCTGTACCTGAGCCTGGTTCCCTTCATCCTTTCCATGACCATCCCCATGTCCATGATGGTAGGAACCCTTCTGGCTTTCGGCCGGTTGAGCTCCGACATGGAGGTGACCGCTTTTAAAAGCAGCGGAATCCATTTATTCCATTTGGTTGCGCCCGTGCTGGCTTTAGGCCTCTTGATGACTGGTGCCATGATGTACTTCAACGACAAAGTGCTGCCCGCCGCCAACTTCCTATTCAAGGAAACCCAATTCCAAATCCTCCAGAAGCAGGCGAATTTGGCCATCCGGGAGAAGGTCTGGATCGATCAGTTCGAAAATTATCGATTCTTAATCGACCATCAGGAACCCGACGGATCTTTCTCCAACATCAAGGCTTTCAATTACTGGTCGCCCAAAGCCCCCCTCCAGACGACCGTGGCAAAAACGGGCACGCTCGTCAACGACCCCAACACCTATCAGGTTTTCTTTCACCTCAACAACGGCGTCATGAGCTGGGACAACAATAATTACAACACTTACAACCAGCTTTACTTCGACCGCTACATCATCCGCCTTAATTTCGAGAACCAACTGTCCCGGCTGGCGGACGTGAAAAAGGACTACGAGGAAATGGACCTGGATGAACTTTCGCGGGCTATCCCCCAAGAAATGGACCCGGGACGGCTCAACCGCTTGAGGTCCGAATACCAGAAAAGGTTGTCCCTGCCTTTCGCCTGCCTAGTGCTGTCCTGGTTTTGCGCCCCCTTGGGACTTTGGACCAAATCAAAGGGCTTCATGGGCTTTGTTCTTGGGCTGGCCCTCATCTTCGTTTATTATTTTATGTTCGTCCTGGGGGAGACACTCAGTAACCAAGGCACTCTTAATCCCGTGACCGGACTATGGGGCGCGGACATCATCCTAGCGGTTTTGGGCAGCCTGCTTTATTACCTGGTGATCATGGAGCATTCAGCCTTCCGTCATTTTTCTTCCGCAGTTCGCACCCGAGGCTCCCGAAAGGAAAGCCGCCGATGAAAGTCCTCACGAGGTATATCCTCGGCGAGTTCACCAAGCCCTTCGTTCTGGCCTTGGCCGGGTTCAGCGTCATCGTACTCGTCGTGCAAGTCTTCAACGATATGCATTTGCTCATGGAGTTCAAGCCTGGGATCGGAGTGACCCTGAAATACTTCTTTTTTTTCTTGCCAAGCTTCATGGTACAAATCCTCCCCATTGCCTGCCTGTTCGGCGTGCTTTTTTCCATGGGCACTCTTTCACGGGGCAACGAACTAATCGCCATGCGGTCCGGAGGAGTGGATATCTATCGCATCGCCGTTCCCCTCTTTTTCGCCGGCGCTGCCATCTGCGTCTTAAGCCTCCTATTCAGCGAATTGGTTGTGCCAACGGCAGAGGCCCGCAAGCGCCATACGAAGACGGTGGAAATCACCCACTCCCCGGAGGAATCGGCAAACCTGTCCCGCCAGAACATCTCTATGGTTGGAACGGAGGGGGAGATCTACCACATCGGATCCTTCGACGGCTCCACCAACACCATGACCGACATCCTAGTGCTGGAATTCGATTCGGATATGCGCCTCAAGAGCAGGTTGGACGCCCGGGTGGCCCGGTACGAAAACAGCCAATGGATTTTTTTCAGTGGTTATCAGAGGGCATTCGACGACACAGGGGCGGAGATATCGGACCAGGCCTTCGACCGTGCGGCCATTCCCCTGCCTGAAAAGCCGGCCGATTTCCTTAAGGCCCAAAAAGAACCCGGCGAGCTGAACATGGTGGAACTGACGTCCTATATCCGCCAGCTCAAACACAACGGCTCGGACTACCACAAGGAGCTTGTAACCCTCTACCTGAAGTTCGCTTCGCCCTTCGGCTGCGTCATTATGGTCATCTTGGGGGTTCCTTGGGGCTGGAGCATGCGCAAGTACACCGGTGTCATCGCGAGCGTTGGCATCTGCACACTGGTGGCCTTCGCCTACATCGGCGGCATGCAAATTGGCCAGCACTTGGGGGAATCGGGTCTGGTGTCCCCCTTCCTGTCTGTTTGGATCGCGAACGTGATCTTCGCGGTTATCGGGCCCATCTTGTTGGTTTGGAAAAACCGGTAACGGCAGTCCATATCTAACAATCAGTGGTTCACCACAAGGACTTTAAACCACATTTCCCGTCCTCGCCTTCGACTATGGGCTGTCAGCCGTGAGCTTCGGTTATTGGAAAGGGGTAGGCCTCCACCGATTATTTCGTTCCTTAGTTAAACCGCAAGAATGAAGATCCCGTTTTTTTCAGCCAAGGCAAGAGTTTTCTCTCGGTCAATCAGAAAGCTTTTCCCTCCCTCCACGACGATCCCCCTGGCTTTGGCCCAGATAAGGCTCTGAAGGGTGCGAGGTCCAAGTGTAGGAATATCGAAGCGCCAGTCTTGCGATGGGCTTGATACTTTTACTGCGATAGTTCCAAGGCCGGCCCAACGCCCGGCGCGGCGTATGGCCTCGTCTGTGCCTTCCATACCTTCCACAGCCACCACCGCATTACCCTTGACCACCAGGGTTTGGCCGATTCCCAGCCGAGCCAGTACGCGGGCTCGCTTGAGACCATAAGCGATGGAAGGGTTGGAATCGCTCTTGGCGCGGATTCGGGTCACCCAGCCCTTCCGGATAACTGATTCCTCCATGAAAGTCCGCCCATCCAAAAGTTCCACGCCCGCATGTCCCAACTCACCTGCCACGGCCTTGAGCAAGGCTTCGCCCGATCGGTCCTTTAAGCGGCTCCAAAGCGATAGGGCCTTCCAGTCCAGGCGGAGGCTCCTGAACAACTGGGAATGCTGCACTTTACCGTGCATGACCGCCCGGCGGACACCCTGACCCTTGAAAAAACGGATCAGGGAGCCGAGTTGGCCGATGGAAATCCATGTGACAGCGTCGCTATTTCTTTCAATCGAAATTGGGGCTGAGCCCCGGAGGGCGACCGTTCGGACCGACAATCCCCGGCGCTGGGCTTGGTGGGCAAAAAGGATGGGAAGCTCCCCTCCCCCGGCAATCAAGCCGATCACGGGCGAGGAGGCCATCGTTAGCGAACAATTCCGCGGGTGGAGGATTGGAGGAATTCAATCAAGCACTTGATCTCCTCAAGGGGCGGGAAGTCTACGGAAAGGGTTTGGACAGCTTCTTTCAAGGTTAGGTTCTGGCGGAAGATGACACGGTGGGCTTTTTTCAGGGCGTCGATGGTTTCCTTGGGGAATTGGTTGCGCTCCAAACCGATTTGGTTCAACCCGTAAATTTTCAGGGGCTCGTCGCCCGCGATCATGAAGGGCACTACATCTTGGACCACCCGGAAGCCTCCGCCGATCATCGCGTGTTTTCCAATCCGCACATATTGGTGGACGGGCGTGCCGCCGCCCACCGTCGCATGGTCCCCAATGACCGCGTGCCCGCCTAGCATTACGCCGTTGGCCAGCTTCACATGGTTGTGGATGACGCAGTTATGGCCCACGTGGGATTGGATCATCAGCCAGTTGTCGTTGCCGATGACCGTTTTGCTGCCTTCACCCGTCCCCGGGTTGATGGTCGCGTATTCGCGGATGACGTTCCCATCTCCGATCTCCAGGAAGGTTTCCTCACCGTGGTACTTGACGTCCTGCGGATCACTCCCTACCACCGCGCCAGTGAATAGCCGGTTCTTGCGGCCCAGGGTTGTATGGCCGGTGATGACGCAATGGGCGCCAATAAATGTGCCTTCGCCGATCGCAACATCCCCGTCCACGATGGAATAGGGCCCTATGGAAACACCTTCACCCAGCCGGGCCCGGGAGTCCACGATGGCCGTGGGGTGGACTTTCAGCGAGGAAACGGGCATTTCATTTTTCCCCCTCTCCAGATGTCCTATCCACAATGGCGCTGGTAATCTCGGCTTCGACAGCCAATTGTCCATCCACAAAGGCTTTCCCGCGCACTTTCGCGATGTTGGAGCGGCGCAAAATGACATCCACCTCAAAACGGATTTGATCGCCCGGACGGATGGGCCTGCGGAACCTCGCGTTTTCGATTCCAGCTAAATAGAGGCCTTTTCCTTTACTTCCGTTTTCGGTGAGCAAAGCGCCTCCGCTTGCTTGAGCCATGGCCTCAATGACAAGGACCCCAGGCATGATGGGGTTATCGGGAAAATGTCCTTGGAAAAACGGTTCGTTCATCGTCACGTTTTTGATCGCCACCACCCTCTTGTTGGGCTCCAATTCCAAGATTCGGTCCACCAACAAAAAAGGGTACCGGTGGGGAAGGATTTTCTGGATTTCCGTAATATCGAGCATAGCCCCCTCTTTTAAGGCAGGTTTGATTTTCCGGTTCCCTTTTCCGGACTGTCTCAGGATGGCCTTCGCCAATTCCACGTGGTAACGGTGTCCGGCTTTCTTCACGGTAACTTTCGCCCACAAGGGACGGTTCAAGAGCGTCAGATCGCCCAACAAATCCAGCGTCTTGTGACGGACGATCTCGTCCTCATACCGGAAGGGGCCGTTCAGGATGCCGACCTTCCCCAAGACGATAGCGCAATCCAAGTGGCCCCCTTTGATGAGCCCCTGGCGCCGAAGCTGTTCCACCTCCTCCTCAAAACAAAAAGTCCGGGCCCTAGCCAATTCATCCTCAAAACTCTGTTCGGGCAGCCGAAAGGTCTTTTTTTGGTTTTCCAAGCCGGGATAGGGAAAGGAGGTCGTGACTTCCAAGTAGAGACCTTCCGCAGGCTCGGCCTTTAGGACGGTTTCCCCAAAATTCAGTTCGATGGGCTCGGTGACCCGCAAGGGGTCCACGCTGCCTTTTTGCAGCAGGATTCCCGCTTTTTTGAACAATTCGCAAAAAGGGGCGGCACTACCGTCCAGGATAGGCATTTCCTCTGAGTCCATCTCCACTTGAAGGTTGGTGACTCCAAGCCCTTGGACCGTAGCCAGGAAATGTTCAATAGTATGAATAACGGCGTTTTCCCCTCCAGCCAAGGTTGTTCCTCGTTGGGTGCTGAAAACCGCTTCTGGAGAAATTGGGATTTCCACTTTTAGATCGGACCTGAAAAACCGTAGGCCCGATCCATCCGGCAGGGGGGAAACCGTCACACGACATTTTTTACCCGTGTGCAGACCCACACCTTCAAAGGTGAAGGGCTTAGCGATCGTGGCTTGGCTGGGAAACGGCGTTTTATTTCCCATCGGGTTCCTTTCCCTGGAGCCCCTGGAGTTTTTCCAAGGATTTCTCCAGGTTTCGGACGCGCTTCAGGAGTTCTGGCAATTGGCGGTAAGCGGCCACGTTTTTCATCTCGACGGACATTTCAGACGAGGGGGACCCCCAGTAAACACCTTTCTCCGGAATATCCTCCATGACGCCAGTGCGAGTGGCCAAGGTCACGTAGTCACCGATCCTGAGGTGGCCCGCCAGTCCCACCTGGCCCCCCATGACCACGTGGTTACCCACTTGGGTGGAACCTGAAATGCCGCTCAAGGCGGCCACAACGGTATGGTGGCCGATCACCACGTTGTGGCCGACCTGGATGAGATTGTCGAGTTTTGTTCCCTTGCCGATGCGGGTGGTTCCCAAGACAGCCCGATCCACGCAGGTATTGGCCCCCAGCTCCACGTCGTCCTCGATGACCACGTTCCCGACTTGTGGAATTTTGCGGTACTCCTCGCCCTCCGGAGCAAAGCCGAAGCCGTCCGATCCCACCACCGCGCCCGGCTGCAAAATCACCCGGTCACCCAGGATGCAATTCTCCCGGAGGGCCACGTTGGGGTAAAGCAAGCAGTCCTCGCCCACCACGGCGTCCTCACCCACATAGACGCCGGGATAAAGAACACTTCGAGCCCCCACGCGGGCTCCCGCCGCCACTGTAGCGCCGTCCGCCACGCAGGCTTGGGGATGAACCGAAGCAGTTGTATCCACCCAGGCGCCCTTTCGAATGCCAGGTATCGGTGTCTTCGGGGGGAAAAAAAGGGGAATGACCTTGGCCAGGGCCGCATAGGGATTAGAAGTCAACAAGAAAGATTTGGCGACCTTCGGGATCGCCTTTTCACACAAAATAGCGGAAGCTCGGGTCCTTTCCGCGAACTTGGCGTAACGGGGATTGGTAAGGAAAGTGAGATCACCTTCCCGAGCCGAATCCAAGGGCGCCACCCCCGTGAGATGAAGGGCGCCCTCACCCGAGAAGGTTGCTCCTATCTTCCCGGCCAAGTCTTCCAGAGAATAAGAAATGCCCTTGCTCACCAACCCCCGCTCCTTGATAAATTGGGGAAAGGTGCTTCCTTGAGCCGCCTGTCCTCCCCAACCAACGCGCGGAAGGATCGGGAAGAAGGTTCAAGACGTTCTTCCATGTTACCGGCTCCCCGAAGCCGCTCCGGCAAAGTCACCACGCAAGCCACCGTGGTTTTTTCCAAGCTCAAAGCCGACTGAACAATTGTGACCGTGATTACTTGGAATCGCCGTCTGAACTGGCGGCACCGAATGTCTTCAACACATCGTCGGTCAAATCAACGGCATCCTTGGCGTAAACGGTTTTGTCCTGGTCCAGGACCAGGTCAATTCCCTTGTCCTTGGCCACACCGGCCACGATGGCCTTAATCTTGTCCACGATATCCTGGGTCATTTCGGATTCCTGGTTCATCAATTCCTTCTGGGCATCGTTCTGCGCCTGTTCCAAGGTGGCTTCCTTTTCCTGAAGCTCCTTTTCCTTCCGGGCCCGTTCCTTCTCCGATAGGACGGTGGAATCACTCAAGTCGCTCTTCAAGTCTTTCACTTCCTGGGCCGTATCCTGCAAATCGCTCATCTTCTTTTGTTCAAGGTCCTTGAGCTTGTCCTTGGCACTCTGTGTCCCAGGGTAACTGTTGAAAAGTTTTTGCATGTCCACGACCGCAATCCTCAAATCCTTGGCAGAAGCCACCGAGGCGGTTAAAAGGCAGCACAGCAAAGAAATCCAGCGCATAAAGGCTCCTTGGTTTTATTCGGCCTCTCCCACAGTGGCTTTGGACCTTCCCGAAGGAAGGAGTCCCCCAAACCGAGGGCCGGAAATAGAAGGCAAATCTTACACGAATTGGGGCGGGAGGACAAGAAAGGTTTCGGGAGCGCATGGAAACGGGGGCTTTTGGCGCATCATCCCCCAGTCACCTTCAGGAAGGTATCCAACGTCTCGCGGAAATGCGGGTGCATCGACAGGAATTGCAGGCCGTATTCATAGCGTCCTTGGTTGGGAAAATTCGCGTGGTTGGCGCGCACTACCTGGGCTTCCGCCCTTAAAATCTTTCGGAATTCCTCCAATGGGAATTCCACCTCGATTTGGGAGTCGATTTCCAAATAGTTCTTGGTCGAAAGAAAAAAGCCTGTCCGGCTGATGTTTGACATCAAGTTGTTGCCATTATGAAGGTCGGCTTCGGGCGGTTCGCCATCCGGCGACTTCAAAAGCCTGAAACGGACATGGATTCGCACCGGATAGCGGGGTGCAATACGTTTGTCGGGAAAATAGGGTGAACCCATGGATCAACCGCTGCCTTTCAGGTAATCTTCCAGTTTCTTCGGGTCATCCTTATAGACGGGGATAAAACGGATTCCCGACCTAAAATTCGCCTCTGTTTCATTCCTTTTGCACCAAACCACTTTGGCCGCCGACTTCACACGGGCTTTACACGGAATTTCAACTTCAATTTCCAGGACCTCCCCTGCCGGAAAGCTACGGGCGAAACCAATCGAAAGCCGCCCAAACTGAAATCCTGAAGCTTAGCCTTTAACCCCAAGGTGTCGTCTTGAATACCTTTCTCTAACGCACAAGTTGGAAAATTTTGTAATGCACAGGGACCGAAAGAACGACGCGGCTAGCTTTTCGTTTCTCGAGTTTCACGGCCGGGTCGCCCATCGTCTTTACTCTGTGCCGCCTGGGGTGGAAAAACCGGCGGACGCGGGAAGGCAGATTTTTAGGATCGGAAGGATGTCAAAGGAACAGGAGGACCACTGTCACCACGGCCGTCGCGCCGACCGCCAGCACTTTGACCGTTCCGGAAGAATCCTTACTTTTATCTTGCTCGTTGCTGATCTTCATCGCGTCAAAGGGCCGGCCGTAGCTCCAAAAATCCTCTTGTTGAATCTTAGGCTTTTCCTGACTGGCTGCGCCGGCAGGAACGCTTGCCATGGTTGTTGAAACCTGGGCTTGGCCTGCGGGCATGCCCACATAAGGCATAAAATTAACCCGCCCCAAGGTAGCGTTAAAAGCGCCGTCATAGATGGTTCGGGCAATCTGTTGACCATCCGCCACGCGAAAATCGTTATTGGGTGTGTCCAAGGGTTTAGCCGAATAATTAACCATGTTGTATTTTAAATTATTATAGATTTTGTTCCCAGAAATCGTAGGTGTGCCAAAATTTTCAAAATAAAAACCATAATTGTTATTGTAAACCTCATTATTTGAAATAACTGGGCTTGCGGTATCCGCCCTTAGGCTAATTCCATACCCATTCGCGGTAATTCGGTTGTTGATGATTTGGGGTTGGGAATTGGCATAAATTTCAATTCCTGTCCTGGCTCCGTAAATAGCGCACTGGGTAATAGTGGGAGAGGAGCCGTTACAAACGATTCTCCCTCCTTTCACCAAACAGCCCTGCAGAAGGCAGTTATTGGAATCGGAATTCAAGAAATAAATGGCTCCCCACAAGGATCCGGTGACCGACGGATTGAAAGAAATAGGCGTAGTAGCGTTTCCAACGGCTTTGAGTCCGCCCTCAATCACCAGGTTGGTCCCGGAGCCCACTTTACCGTTCGTCGCCGCAGCGAGCTGCACCTCAACGCCTGGATCAATGGTAAGAACAACCCCTTTATTGACAATAATATCATTTTGAACCACATAGGGGCTGTTGTCTTTCGTCCATTCGGCGGAAGCCAAGATGTTGTCCTTCACATAGGTGGGGCCCGCAGCCATCGCAATACGACAACTCATCAGTATGAGCAACCCCAGAATGAAATACGATGCGTTTTTTTTCATGAAAAATGGCCCCTTTCAACTTTGGTCTAAGGTAGGCATTTAAGTGGAGCTTGGAAAATCAACCTATCCTCCCTTACCAAGGGACAGGGCAGTCCCCTCAAACGAAAAAACAATCCAAGTGGAAGCGAAGGTTGGAAAGCTGAATTAGTTTAACAAAAGCTCTGATCTTTTCAAAGATTAAACTGGCAAGGCTTGGTTTCAAGATGTTAGATTGAATTTCTAACGACGATTTTTTCAAAAACTAAACCGGTCTAAAGCGTTAAATCAACGCCAGGGGATAAAGATTGGCTTTCAACCGCGTTTATGACGTATTTCATAATTTTATTAACCACAAAAAAGAGCGCGCCAACCAAGCCAGCTTTAACGCTTATCATTAGAAAATCACCGGTCCAACATTTGGCTTTTTTAAAACATCCCTTAGGAAAGCGTCAACTTTTGGGGCCTTGAGTCTCCACCTTTTGCTTGAGCGAGGTCAGGCTTTTCTCAAAGATGTCGCCCATCATTTTGTCCATTAAAGCACCCATATAACGGAAAATCGGGTTGTTGCCCGTGTCTCCGAAATCCGTCCAAGTAACTTTGGTCCCCTGCCCAACGGGCTCAAAGGCGAGGTGGCTATTCAGCAAAAAACCGTTTTGAACCATTTGAAGCTGGTAAGTGATCCCAGAAGCCGGATCAGCCCCGATGGTTTTTTGGGTGCCGTTACCCATTTTTTTGGAAACCCAGGAGCGGGTGGCCCCAACTCCTTCCTCGGGACTGGGATAACTATATTGAATGGAAGGATCTTCAAAATCAAAGGCACTCCATTGGGGCCATCCAGACTTGAAGTTCGCCACTAAGGGATAGACATTTTGGGCCCACGCGTTGATGACAATCGAACGTTCAACTTTCCATTGGGTGGGTAACAAAAAATCAATGAGAATGAACGAAATGATCAAAACAGAAGCAGTAATAAGGATGTTCCTCAAAATTTTCATATCTTCCTTGGCTGTTAGCTGGCGGCCTGCCGGGATAATCCCGGCAGGAATGATGATTGGTGGAGGTGGTGGGAATCGAACCCACGTCCTGAAAAGCATCCGTAATGGGCCCTACGTGCGTAGCTCCGGAAAGAATCTCGCCCCCCGCTCGCTCCCGAGCGGCCGGCGGAGAGCCAGCTCCTATGGGTCTCGTCCGCCCATCGGTGGAACAACCCTGTTGCGGACCAGCCTATTGCTTACGTTCCCTCCCCCTAATAGGCATCAAGGGCGGAACGCTAGCCGCTTAAGCGGCCAGAGCTAACTGATTGTCGGCAGTTAAACCGTTGCCATGTTTGACGAGCGATGGCGCCTCGACACGCACCCAAAAGTTCAGTTTCCCAGTCGAAACCGGTCACCCCCGTGAATTTTGCTCCGCAAAATTCACGGAGCAATTGAACATTAAAACAGGTGGACAGTTAAAAGGACTAAATGCGGAATTGCGGTCAACTGTTCCGCTGATCCGCTATCCAAGTTTTATTGAATGTGATTTTAAGGTTTTATGCCCAATTTCTCAAGAATGGCAGGAATGTCTGCCAACCCCACATGCTTTAACCAGACATTATCAGGATAAATCAGAACATTGGGTCCTTCCTCACAGACGTCCAGGCACTTGGTCTTGGAAACCCGGATACGGCCCGCCTGCCCAGCGGCCTTCACCGAATCCTTCAGTTTCTCCGAAAGTTCCGTCCCGCAGAAACTGCCGCCGCAGGAAACCCGTTCCCCGTTAGGCCTTTCGTTAGTGCAGACAAACACATATTTCTCAAAATTAGGATTTGATTGTTCCATTACTCCCCCATCACCTTAATGATTAACCTCTTTTTGCGTTGGCCATCAAATTCAGCATAATAAATCTGTTGCCAAGGTCCGAAATCCAGTTTCCCATCCGTCACGGGGACCACCACTTCATGGTGGACCAGCAGGCTCTTCAAATGAGAATCCCCGTTGGTTTCCCCGGTCAAGTGGTGACGGTAGTTTTCGCGGTAAGGGGCCAATTTTTCAAGCCACTCATCGATATCAGCGATCAGACCATCTTCCGCGTCATTAACATAAACCCCAGCCGTGATGTGCATGGCGGAAACCAGGGCCATACCTTCCTTGATACCGCTTTTCTTGATCGCCTTTTCCACGTCGGCGGTAATGTTGACGTATTCCCGGTGCTTCTTCGCATTAAACCACATGTACTCGGTCAGGAATTTCATTGGTTCCACCTCGCGTCGCTATTGTAACAGTGGGATGGGAAACCCTATAGGCCTTATGCAAAGGCAACTAGGAGGAGTCCGGCCATAATGAGTCCCCCACCCAAGGCTTTGGACTTCCACCCTTCCTTTTCTTTTAGGAGGTAATGGCTGAACAAAAAGCCGAAAAGCAAGTTAGCGCGCACCAAGGGGTTGATTTTTGAAACCGGGGCATATTTCAGGGCCACATAGAAAAGAAGAGAAGCAATAAAGGACAAAAAGGCCACCGGGAGCACCTCTTTCCAATCCTTCCAGCCCATCTTGCGTTTTCCTTTGTGAGATTCGGGCTCCAACGACTCCAAGGGGATAAGCATCAGGGCGCCTACGAGAAATGAGCAAAAAGTGAAAAAAAGGGGAGGAGAGTTCCGAAGTGCCTCTTTGCCGAGAATGGCCGCTACGGTCGAAAACAAAGCACCTATCAATCCGGGCCATGACCACCGACCCAAGCTGTGAAAGACAAGAGCCCCCAAAGCGATCAAGATCCCCCCTAGTATCAAAGTTGGGGGTTGGGGTTCAGAGAGCAGAAGGGGTGCGGCTAGCACCGTAAAAAAAGGCGCGAGGTTATAAAAGGCATAAGTGGAGTAATAGTCCTTTTTAACCCCTGTTGTCAAAAGCCAGATGCGTCCTCCCTCAAAAACACCGGAAGCCACCGTGAAAGCCCACCACTTCCAGGAAGTCATCCAGGACCATTGAAAAAGTGCGAAGGGTAGCAGCAAAAGGCAGGTCTGGATGCGGAAGACCATGGTGAATTCGCGGGCGGAAAGATGATCGAGAAGTTTCTTGGAAAGGGCAGACCAAAAGGCGTTGAAGAAGCCGGCCACCACCGCCATCCCGAGCCAAATCACGGGATTTAACCGATGGGTTCTTCGTCGAATTGAGATTGGTCGTTGAGGACCCACGATTTCATCGATGAAAATTTGCCCTTCTGGATGGACATGATGACGTAGGAAAAACCCGGCCAAGCCGCCTGCCGGTCAGTTTCGGAGGCCTTATCGGGATGATCGGGATGGGAATGGAAAATGCCCACCACGTCCAACTTCTTTTGCCGGGCCAACGCCTCTCCTTTCAAGTAATCTTTGGGGTCCATGTCATAACGAGTTTCCGGCTTGAGTTTATTAAGGTTCCCACACTCAAAAACCTCGGTAACCAAGCGAGCATTGCTGGTCTTTCCAAGCAGAAGTCCGCAAATTTCATATGGATAACCTTTTTCAGCAATAAAGATCATTTGAGACTGGGCTTCGGGCTTAAAGGAAACCATAAGGCTACTCCCATACTCTTGTGGAAAGGTATTTGTCACCTGAATCGGGAAAGACAGTCACAATGCATCCCCCCTTGATCTGTTTGGCCAATTGAACACAACCGGCCATGGCGCCACCGGAGGAAAGACCACCTAGAACCCCTTCTCGCTGGGCCAATTTTTTGACCCATTCGTAGGCCTCGTCGGTATCAATGGGGATATTTTGGTCATAGGCCTTGGGGTTGTAAATGCCCGGGACGATCGAGGAAGCCATATGTTTTAGCCCTTCCAAGCCGTGGAAAGGCTGGGAAGGCTCCAGAGCGACCACCCTGACTGAAGGCTTGAGTTCCTTGATCCGCTTGCCGGTTCCCATCAGGGTGCCGCTGGTTCCAATGGTGGCCGCGAAATGGGTGATCTTATCCTTCATATGTTCCATGATCTCTTCAGCCGTGGTGAGCGCATGGGCCCTGGGATTTTCAGGGTTGTTGTACTGGTCAGGGACGAAATATTTCTCCGGATTTTTCTTGTAAAGCTCACGTGCCAAGAGGATCGCGCCATCCGAACCGTCCATCTCGCTGGAATAATGAACTTCGGCGTTGAAGGATTTAAGAATTCGTTTGCGCTCGTCGCTGACATTGGCGGGAATCGCCAAAGCCACTTTGTAACCCAGCGCCGCCCCGATCCAGGCATAGGCGATGCCCGTATTGCCTGAGGTGGCGTCCAGGATGGTCTTATCCCTGAGTTTTCCATTCCGGATCCCCTCTTGAATCATGCGGAGGGCCGGGCGGTCCTTGACCGAACGGCCGGGATTATAGGCTTCCAACTTGGCCCAAATCTCCACTCCCGGCACGTCATGGCCCTCGATCTTAAGGAGGGGGGTCCTTCCCACCAACTCTGTGACGTTTTCATAAATACGGGACGAATTGGATACAGCGGAAGCCACAGAAACCTCCGAAACATCTTTTACCGCGAGCGTGCGAAGGCCGCGAGGAAAGCCAAAATTTAAATTTCGATCGCGGTCTCCGTGCTTTCGCAAGGACCTATGCTAAAGGTTATAAAACACTTCCCGGCCAAGGAATTGGGCAGCGCCGCCAAGTTCCTCCTCGATTCGAAGGAGTTGATTGTACTTGGCGATACGGTCGGTGCGGGAGGCCGAACCGGTTTTGATCTGTCCCGCGTTGGTGGCCACCGCGATGTCGGTGATGGTCGTGTCCTCTGTCTCTCCCGAACGGTGGGAAACGATGGCGGTGTACCCCGCTTTTTTCGCCATCTCGATGGCTTCCAAGGTCTCGGTCAGGGTGCCAATTTGGTTGACCTTGATGAGTATGGCGTTGGCGATTCCCTTTTCAATGCCCGCCTTCAACTTTTCCGTGTTGGTGACGAAGAGGTCGTCCCCCACGATCTGGATCTTCTTCCCCAGTTTGTCGGTCATGAGCTTGAAGCCGTCCCAGTCGTTCTCGTCCAGCCCGTCCTCAATGGAAATGATGGGATACTTGTCGCAGAGTGCGGAATAGAATTCCACCATCTGCTGGCTATTCTTTTCTTTTTGGACCTCGGCTTCCAGAACATATTTCTTGCTTGCCTTGTCAAAGAAACTCGACGAGGCCGCATCCAAAGCGATCAGGACATCCTTGCCCGGCGCATAACCGGCCTTCTTGATGGCCTCCATGATGACCTGCAAGGCCTCCTCGTTGGACTTCAAGTCGGGGGCGAAACCGCCCTCATCGCCTACGGCCGTGTTCATTTTTTTATCATGGAGCACTTTCTTAAGGGAATGAAATACCTCCACGCCGATCTGGAGCGCCCGGCGGAAGGTCTCCCCTCCCACGGGCATGATCATGAATTCCTGTAGGTCTACGTTGTTGTCCGCGTGCACGCCGCCGTTGATGATGTTCATCATCGGGACCGGAAGCAGGTGGGCGTTGGAACCGCCCAGGTAGCTGTAAAGGGACAACTTGCAGGAAGCCGCCGCCGCTTTGGCCGCGGCCAGGGAAACACCCAGGATGGCGTTGGCGCCCATCTTGGCCTTGTTCTTGGTGCCGTCCAGGTGGATCATAAAGGCGTCCAAAGCCCTTTGATCGGTGGCGTCCATACCTTTGACTTTGGGTCCAATCTTAGCGTTAACGTTAGCCACGGCCTTTAAAACACCCTTGCCCCCGTACCGTTTTTTATCGCCGTCCCGCAGTTCCACTGCCTCATATTCGCCGGTAGAGGCGCCCGACGGTACCGCCGCACGTCCCAGGGTTCCGTCCTCCAAAAGAACTTCTACTTCCACCGTGGGGTTTCCACGAGAATCCAAGATTTCACGACCTTTCACATCGGTAATTCGGCGGCTCATGCTGCCTCCTCAAGATATGGTTAAAACCGTTTCGAAGGAGCGATGATTTTACAGGCGGGCCGCCGCAACCCGCAAGCGTTTCCCTTTTAATCCCAGGAGAAGGCGGAAATCATGCCGGATCAGAAAGAATCCAGGTCATTAAAGACCA
Organism: candidate division FCPU426 bacterium; assembly: GCA_030038835.1. Classification (GTDB taxonomy): domain Bacteria; phylum Oederibacteriota; class Muellerivitia; order Muellerivitales; family Muellerivitaceae; genus JAJPJW01. Next base: position 26,340 of record JASHQZ010000055.1, on the reverse strand, counting down.
GTCCCGTGACAAGCTTGGGATAGAAGTAAGTGGATTTCTGGGGCATTCTTTCCCGTTTCAAGGCCACTTCCCTCAGTTGCTCGATCCGGGTCGGGTTTAAAAAGAAGGTCGCGGCAACCTCTCCCTTGCGCAGGCGTTCCACCGCCTCCTCCGCTTTGCTGGTGAAGAAAATTTCATTCTCGACTTTTTCCTTGGTGATCCCGAAAAAGGGCTCCAGGATGAGTCGGTGCAGTAAAGTCACATCCAACTTCTTTTGGGCGTCGGAAACATCTTTCAAAAACGGCGACTTTGCGACCGACTTGGAAAACTTCAGGGCATAAAGCCTTTGGCCGTCGAATGACAGGCCAAGGGTCGGTTGTTTCTTACCCAATTTTTCCATCCATTGCCAGGGCGCCAACCCGCTCAATGGTTTCGGATACTCGTGGACTTCTCCTAGCGAGGACAAGCGGCTCAGCAAAAGGGAGGGTGAGGAATCATGGCGTTTGGGGAGCATCCGGTGCGTGGGCAAAATAACCAGGCCCGGATCTTCCATAGCCACGAACATCATCTGGACGTAATCGAAAGGCCTTGAACCCAGGAGGCCTTTGGCCCAATGGGAACAATGGTCCTGGTAGGCCAAAGCGGTCTCGTACCTGTGGTGGCCGTCGGCAATGAACAGAGTGGCGTTTTTGATCCGACCCTGGATTTCTTTAACCGCTTTCGGGTCTGAAACCCTCCAAACTTGATTGTGGACGTCTTTGGGATAATGAACGCTCATGTCGGCCTTGCGGGCAGTGATCTTTTTCAGGGCTTTTCTAACTCCGCCTTTGTCGGGATAGAGGGAAAAAATGCTGCTGAAATTGGCGTGACAGGCCTTCATCAATTTCAGCCGATCGGCCTTGGGGCCACTCAAGGTATGCTCATGGGCAAGGATTCCGCCCTTCTGGTTGCCAAAAGGCGTCAAGCGGGACAGAGCCACAAAGCCGGTTCGATGAAAAGTCTTCCCGCGCAAGGTAAAACTTTGCCGGTAGACATAGATGGAGGTCTCGTCATCCCGTTTCAGGACACCTTTTTCCCGCCATTCGCTAAAGTGCTTTTTAGCCGCTTGGTAATCGGAAGGTCGATGCGCCTCATGGCTGGGGTTTCCGATGATCAGGCGGATGACATTGTGGGGATCGGCCGTTTTTAATTGTTTTTTTTGTTGCGTAGAAATGACGTCGTAAGGCGGGGCCACCACCTTAGACAGGCGGCTGCCCCCGGTTACGGCATAACGGATTCCGCGAAATGGAATGATCTTCGCCATAAAAGCCTTTCTGTTATTTTTGTCTTTGAGGTTTTGCTGACAACCTAGAGCCAACAGCTAACGATGGGCGTTAACTTTTACGGTTGAGGAGTTTTTTCACTTCATCCATGAAGGCGTTGATGTCCTTAAATTGCCGATAAACGCTGGCAAAACGCACATAGGCCACGTCGTCCAATTCTTTCAAGCGGTTCATGACCATTTCCCCGATTTCAGTGGAGTTGATTTCTTTAGCGGCCCGCTCCATCAGCGCGTTTTCGATATCGTCCACCAAGGCTTCAATCTTCTCGGAAGAAACCGGCCGCTTTTCAACTGCCTTGCGGACGCCTGCGACAATCTTCAAACGGTCAAAGGGTTCCCGGCGCCCGTCCCGTTTCACGACCATGGGCAGGATTTCCTCGATTTGCTCGTAGGTGGTAAAACGCTTCTCACACTTCAGGCATTCCCGCCGGCGGCGGATAGCCGCCCCGCCCTTGCTGGGCCGCGAATCCATGACTTTGTCTTCCTGGTGTCCACAAAAAGGGCACTTCATAACCCATTCCTCAACCGGTGGTAGGTATTATCAAGCGGGCGGATTATACCACAGGTAGGTGGGCCGAATGAAAAGAACCCTCAACGGATTGGTTAAAATGAGGATTTTTAATCAGGGGATAATCTCAGTCCCAACGCCTTGGGGTGTGAATATCTCTAGAAGAAGGGCATGGGGTTGGGTGCCGTCAATAATATGAGTTTTATGGACACCCGACTTTAAGGCATGGAGGCAGGCCTCGATTTTAGGGATCATTCCTCCGGAAATGACCCCCTTCTTCAGAAGTTTGGGAACTTCCCCGGCCTTAATCGTCGAAAGAAGGGTTTTAGGGTCATCCTTCCTTTTGCAAATGCCCGGGACATCCGTAAGAAATACCAACTTTTCGGCTTTCAAGGCCCCGGCAATAGCTCCAGCCGCCTCATCTGCGTTGACGTTATAGGTATGGCCATCCTTCCCTAAGCCCATGGGCGCGATCACGGGAATAAATTTTTCCCGGTCCATGCTTTGTAAAACCGCCGTATTCACCTTGGAAACCCGCCCCACGTAGCCGATGTCCTTGCCGCTTTTGGATTTGACCCGCGAAACCTGCAGCATGGCCGCGTCTTTTCCCGATAACCCCACGGCCAGTCCTCCCAGTTTGTGGATCAAGTTCACCAGTTGCTTATTGATCTTTCCTCCAAGGATCTTTTCCACCACCTTTATGGCCGTCAGGTCAGTCACCCGAAGTCCGTCCACGAATTGAGAGGCAAGGCCTATTTTTTCCATGGCTCGGGTGATATCCTTCCCGCCGCCGTGGACGACTACAGGCCGCATACCCACGAATTTCATCAGCACGATATCCTGGAGGGTATTCTCGAGTCCCTCCATTCCGCCACGCGTGCTTCCGCCATACTTGACGACGACGGTACGGCCGGACCATTGCTTGATGTAGGGGAAAGCTTCAACGAGGATTTTGGCTTTTTGGATGGATCCCTTCAAGAAAAACTCCTATATGAACTGTCATTCCTCGCGATGACAGTTGGTTTATGAGGCTGGAGTGGCCCCGCCGGTAGTGGCTTCCTGTTTCGGAAATTCCTTGTAGTCGCACTCCTTGTTCGGACAGGCGATGTGGGGCCCCAGAGTCTTGAGGTATTTGTCCACCAAATAAGGGCTGGAGCACTGGGGGCAAGGCCGGTTGACGGGCTTGTACCAGGAGATAAACTTGCAGTCGGGATATTTGTTGCAGCCGTAAAAGACGCCGCGCCGCGACCCCCGGGAAACCACTTCCCCTCCGCAGCCCAGCGGGCACTTGATGCCGAGCGAAATGGGCTTGGCGGTCTTGCATTCCGGGTAACGGGAACAAGCTAGGAATTTGCCGAAGCGCCCCATTTTGACCACCATGTCCGCCCCGCACTTGGGGCATTTCTCGTCGGTTTTCGTGTCCGTGTCCACTTGGATGGAGCCGTCCATGGTTTCCTTCAAGCTCTTGGTGTTCTGGCATTCGGGGTATTTGGAGCAGGCCAGAAATTTTCCATGGCGGCCCCATTTCACGATCATCATCTGGCCGCATTTCTCGCAAGGGATGTCGGTCACCTGCTCGATTCGGGACTTTTCCTCCCCCATCAGTTTTTCGGCTTCCGCCAGGGTGTCCTTGAAGGGCGTATAGAAATCCCCGATGACCTTGCGCCACTCCTGCTCACCCGATTCCACCTGGTCCAGTTCGGTCTCCATCTTGGCCGTGAACTCGTAATCCAGGATATTGGGGAAGTTCTTCATCAAAAGTTCCAACACCAGGTTCCCCAACTCGGCCAGGAAAAATCGGCCGTTTTCCTTTTTCACGTAATGTCGGGCTTGGATGGTTTCCAGCGTCGGGGCGTAAGTGGAGGGCCGGCCGATACCCATTTCCTCTAGGGTCTTGACCATGGAAGCGTCGGTGTAACGCGGGGGCGGCTGGGTGAAATGTTGTTCCGGCAGAGGTTCCTTCCAGGTGGCCTTTTGGCCCTCGATGATTCCCGAAAGCTTGTTAGGGTTGACTACCTCGGCTTCCTCCCCCTCGGTTGGCCCTTCCTTTTTATCCTCGTCCGCGGCTTCCTCGTAAACCTTGGTATAGCCGTCGAACAAAGTTTCCGTGCCTGTGGCCCTGAAAATCACATTGTTTCCGGCTATTTCCACGCTGGTTTCCCGGTACAGGGCCGAGGCCATCTGGCTGGCCATAAAATCTTCCCAGATCAGCTTGTAAAGCTTGAACTGTTCGGGAGTCAGGTAGGTTTTGACCTGTTCGGGAGTGCGGAAAGCGGAGGTGGGCCGGATGGCCTCATGGGCATCCTGTATCTTCTGCTTGCTGGAAGTATCCCGCTCACCCTGGGCCAGGTACTTCTCACCGTAGGTTTGTTGGATGAACTTGGCCGCCTCCGCCTTGGCCTCGGGCGAAATGCGTTTAGAGTCCGTGCGCATGTAAGTGATCAAGCCCACAGGCCCCGATTCTCCGATCTCAACTCCCTCGTAGAGTCCCTGCGCGATAGACATGGTCTTGCGGGCCCCGAAACGCAACTGTTTATAGGCCTCCTGTTGGAGCTTGGAGGTGGTAAAGGGCATGGGGGGTTTTTTGGATTTTTCCCGGTGCAGGACGGCCGAAACCCTGAAATCCGCCGATTGTATACGAGTGATCAAGGCCTGGGTATCGGCCTGGGTCTTCAAATCCGGCTTTTCCCCGTCCACCTTCGCCAGTTTGGTACGGATGACCCGGCCATCTTCCATGAGGAAGTCGGCTTCCAGGGTCCAGTATTCCACGGGTTTGAAATTCGCGATTTCTTTTTCCCGTTCGTAAATAAGCCTCAGGGCCACGGATTGCACCCGGCCGGCCGAAAGTCCCCGCCGGATATTCTTCCACAAAAGGGGACTGATGCCGTAACCCACCAAGCGGTCCAAAACGCGGCGGGCTTGCTGGGCGTTAACCATGTTCAAATCCACTTCGCTGGGCGATTTTATGGCTTCCTCAATGGCGGGTTTGGTGATCTCGTTCAGGCGCAGGCGGTAGATGGTGGGCACCGTTTCCATGGTGGTCAGGAAGTTGCGGATATGCCAACCAATGGCCTCCCCTTCCCGGTCCGGGTCAGCGGCCAAGTAGACCGCCGAGGATTTTTGGGCAGCCTTTTTAAGCTCCTTGATGATGGAAGCCTTGCCACGGATGGGAATGTATTGGGGTTCAAAATTTTTATCTACATCCACACCCAATTTGCTCTTGGGCAGGTCGATCAGATGGCCCTTGGAGGCCAGCACGACATAATCCGCGCCGAGATATTTATTGATGGTTTTCGCCTTGGACGGGGACTCGACGATCACGAGTTTCTTGTTTTCTTCTTTCTTAGCTTTTGCCTTTGCCACTTCCTACTCCATTTGACGCGTTCGTTGCGGGAACAACCCTTCAAGGAAGGGCCGTTCGGTTTCGCAAGAATAGGCAGGCGGCCAGCCCTTTGTCAAGTTTTGGCCGATAGGAAGGGGTTGAATGAGGGATCGAAAAAACGCAAAATCCATTAAAATACTTTCATTTGCCGCCGTTCAAAAGGCTTCAAAATTTTTTGGAACCGTTTGGTTCGAAAGGACGTGACCGGAAGGAAATCAGATTTTAAAATAGCAATGTCCCGGGGCCTGTTGGACCAGTCCTCTCATCTCCAGCGCGAGAAGCAGTTCGTTGACCCGGCGCAACGCCATGCCGGTTTCGCGGAGCAGGATATCCACGTGGAGGGGGGTATAAGTCAGTTTCTCCAGCATCTTTTTTTCTTCTTCAGTCAATGTTTCCAAAAGCGCGGCCGTGGAAACCCTGGCGTTACCCGACTTAAACACCGTTTCCGCCCTCATGTCGTTCAGTTCGTGGAAGATATCCTCTACCCCCATCACCAGCTTGGCCCCCTGTTGGATCAGCGCATGGGTCCCTTCGGACTCGGTGTGGGTGATGGGACCGGGCACGGCAAAGACCGGCTTGCCCTGCTCGATGGCGTGATCCACGGTGATGAAGGACCCGCTGTCTTTTTTGGCCTCCACCACCAGGACTCCCTTGGCGGCCCCGCTGATCAGGCGGTTGCGCTGTGGAAAATGCAGAGCCAAGGGTTTGGCAAAAAGTGGATACTCACTGAAAATCGCGCCACGTTCGGTGATTTCCTGGGCCAACTTCTGATTTTCTGGTGGGTAAAGATTCAATAGCCCACTCCCCAAGAAGGCGATGGTGCGGCCGCGTGGAACTCGGAGGGCCCCCAAATGGGCCAAAGAGTCAATCCCGCGAGCTAGGCCCGAAACCACCGCGTATCCCGCTTTCGCCACGTCTTCCGACAGCCGTAAGGCCGCCTGTTTGCCATAGGCGCTGGGTCTGCGGCATCCAATGACCGCGATGGAATTCTTGTCTTCCGGAAGGTAATTCCCCGCTTTCCAAAGAACGAAGGGCGGGTCGAAAAGGTTTTCAAACACCTTGGGGAATTCCGCGTCCCTTTCCACCAAAACCGTTGCCCCAGCCCTTTCGGCCTTTTCCAATTCGACCTCTACTTTTTGAAGCGGGTCCTTAAAGGCCAGAACTTTTTGGGCGCATGAAAAGGTCCAATCGGGTAACCGGGTCAGGGACTCCTCGGAAGCGCCGAAAACATCAGACAATTCAGGAAATACCTCCCGTGCGGCTTTCAAGCGCCGTGGACCAATGACGCCTGTTAAGTGAAGCGCCAACAAAGCTTCCCGTTCATCCATTCCGTCCACCCCATTATTCGCTCAACGATTTAGGCAAAATATCCAACGGCAAGTTCAAAGGCCATACAAACTGCGCTTTCATTCCGGAAGCACCGCCTTATTAGGGCCCGCTTCCTTTGACTGGCCTAATAGTTTTTCGGCGCTTTCCAAGAGATCGTGGTGGGTAGTGGCGTGCTTGGGGTAAGTGGAGGCGCTAATGTTTAGGAAAACCAAGGGTGCATCACCCATGATGAGTTTGAAGAACTTAAAAATACGCTTGGCGATGATGCCATAGGTGTTGTGGGCCGTGTCGGGAAGCACGATAGCGTATTTTTCCTTCTCCAGCCGGCAGATGATGTCCACCCTTCGAAGGCTCTTCGACAGGATTTCCGCCACTTGGGTCGCCACATGGTTTTCCTCCTGGGGCGCCAAGGCCCCGTTATTGGGCGCCACACTGAGGAACATCAAGCTCATCATGCGGGAATAGCGTTTGGCTCTTTCCACTTCGATGGCCAGGCACTCGGAAAAATAATCCTTGTTGAAAAGACGGGTCACTTCGTCCACCAGGATTACCGGCCTGCGTCCGTTGTCCCGGGGTTCGACCTCTTTCGGGAGGGGTGGTATCGGTTGCACTACGGCTGTCGGGCCACTTTTTTCCTCGACCCGAGGCGTGTCTCTGGCCGCAACTGGCAGTTCCATTTTCCTCGAAGAGGTGATCTGTAACACCGCATTTTCGAGGGAGGCCTGCCATTGCTTCCAGGCGCCGTCCAACTCCTCCAGCAGTTTCAGGTCGTAATCCTGGGAATTTTGGTGGGCGCACCCCAGCAGGAGGTAAAGTTTCTTGGGGAGGTAAAAGGACAAAAAAACGCCGCTATTAGGCTTTTGAATACGCAAGGAGCCCGATTTATTAAAGATCGGCTTACCCGTGATATCCCGGTAGGTTTTCATGGGACGCTTGGCCAGTGTTTGCCGTTCCTCCACTCCCAAACGGTAAAGGCAGGTTTCCATTATCTCTTCTCTGCCATCAAAGGCCAGGGGTGAGGGCGTTTCCTCGGGGGTGGAAGCGTTGGCCAGGAAAACGCAGTCGAATTTATAATTGTCCAGGATGATTTTGCAACAGGATATTAAATCGGCCTGGGTGATATGGCTTTTTTTAAACGAAGCTCTCAGTTTTTCGGCGAGAATGGCGCTGGCAAGCATCAGGATCCTCTAAACGCAGGCTTTGGCTGAACCAAGAAAAATACAAAGCGGACGATATCTTAACATGTTTTATAACCCTAAAGGGTTACTTCACTTTGATGGCTTGGAATATGGCGCGGAGTGAAACGGCGTCCGGGACCAAGATGAAATAACCTCCGATTTCTTCGTGATCGTCGCTGAATTTCGTTTCGATGCAGATGACCTTGAGGGATTCCTCCATACCCTGGGTGATGATGGAAAGCAGGGCTCCCGCCATGTCGAACACTAGGGTGGGGACGGAAATGAGAAGCAGCATTCCCAAGAACTCGTTTAAGGCACTCAAGTAAGCGCCGGTTAGGATATTGCCTGCTTCCTTGATGGCCGAGTGACCCATTTCGGTGAGGATCTTGCTGGTTCCCACGGGCTGCTTCAAGAGCATGTCCCCCAGGTGTAGCGCCGATTCGCGTGGAAAAAGAAGGATGATTTTGCCCGTTGCGTCGCCCAGGATGTTCAGGGTCAGGCCGGCCACCAGCGTGTTGGGATCGCCCACCAGCCGAGGGACTTCCGACAAGGGGAGGATGGAGGCCTTTGGCACGGTAATGAAGATTTTCTTCCCTAAAAGCTGCGAAAGAGCCGTGGCACCGTGCCCGGCGCCAATATTTCCCACTTCCTTCAATGCGTCCAGTTGGCCCGGCGTCAGCTCATCCAGGTTGAGCAGCATGCTCCACTTCTCCTTTTGAAGGATTGAAGGAAATCGGTGCAATACCAACCTCCCTGAAACTTTTAAGAATGCGGGTCGGCATGTGTGTCGTCCTTTTCCATGAGGGAGCGTTCGGCCTGGAACCGTTTATCCTTCAAGTCCTCCACCAGGCTGTTCACGTCGAGAATCAGCGCTATCTTACCACTGCCCAGGATGGTGGCGCCGGAAAAACCCCGAATTCCCTTTAAAAGCCGGTCAAGGGGTTTGATGGCGATTTCCTGCTGGCCGACGACCTCGTCTACCCGCAAGGCCACGCGGGATTCCCCAACTTCTGTGATGAGCACCGTTTCCAGCCCCGAGGCGTCCCCAGTCTCGGTGTCAGGCATCTCCAAAAGCTCCTGGAGAGGGTAAAGCGGGATCACCTCCTCCCTCAACAGGATGGCTTCCTGCTGCTGGATCGTCCTTTTTTCAGCCGGGGTCACGTCCACGGTTTCAATGATGTTCACGACCGGGATGGCGAAAACCTCGGCCTTGCATCTCACCAACAACGCCTTGATGATGGCTAAGGTAAGGGGGAACCGGAGAATAAAAGTCGTTCCCTGCCCTTTCTTGCTTTGGATGCGGAAGACGCCACCCACGGCCTCCACCTTGGTCTTGGCCACGTCCACCCCCACGCCTCGGCCCGAAATTTCAGTCGCGCTGTCCACTGTGGAGAAACCCGGAAGGGAGATCAAGCGAATCGCTTCTTCGTCGGTCATTTTGGCTGTTTCATCCGGCGTGACCAGCCCCTTGTCCACGGCTTTTTGGCGCACCACATCCGGGTCGATGCCGCGGCCGTCGTCGGAGATGGAGATGATTACCTGGGATTTTTCCCTCTTCGCCTGCAGGCGGATAGTGCCGTAAGGGTCCTTTCCCTCACGGGCCCGCGCCTCCGGGTCCTCGATGCCGTGGTCCACGGCGTTGCGCAAAAGGTGCACCAGGGGCTCGCTCATTTCCTCTAGAACGGTGCGGTCCAATTCCACTTCCGCGCCGTCCATCTCCAAGTCCACCTGTTTGTTCAAGTTGCGCGCCAAGTCCCGCACCATGCGAGGAAACCGGTCAAATATCTGTTTCACTGGCATCAGGCGCACCTTCATGATTTCGTCCTGCAGCTCGTCGGTGATGTGGTGGAGCTGGGAAAGTGGGTCGGAAAGTTCCCGGAGGGCCTTGGTATTGGCCACCTGCTCGAAGCGGATCTTGGAAATGACCAGCTCCTGAACCAGGGCCATGAGCTTGTCGAGTTTGGAGGTATGCACGCGAATGGTCGGTAAGGCAAAGTGCCGGTCGTCGGCAACCATGGTGGACGCGGAAGCCTTGGATCCGCCTTGGGCCATTCCCGATCCTTCTCCTTGCTCCGTCACCGGCGGCGTGGCCAAGTCCTCCGGTTTGAGGTTTTCCACTTCCGCCATCGCCACCTCGGCCACACTCCCAGCAGCTTGCCGCAACTGTTCGGCGGTTGAATCCGTGACCACAACCAGGATGAAACCCTTGGAAAAATGCCCCTTTTCGATCTCTTCCGGGGCCGGAATGCTTTTGGCGATTTCACCCCTTTCGTTCATGTTCTTCAGGATCATGAATGCCCGCACTTCCTTGAAGACACAGTCAGGTGAGAGTTCCACTGCGATTTTATAAATGGCAAGACCGCCCCGGGTGGCTTGAATCAATACTTCCCTTTCATTCTCTGAAAAAGAGAGGAACGCTTGGGAAGCCGTGGGAGACACCGGCACAGGCGCGGGGGCCATTCCTGGGCCGTTTCCCTCCTGTCCGGCGGAAGCAAGCAGTTGAAGGGCGGATTGAAGCCCTTCTTCCTCGATGAAATCCTGGTTCGCCAGCACGTCCACCCATTTGGACAATTGGTCCAGACAAACGAAAAGGATGTCCACCAACCTCGTGGAAAGGCTTTGGGTACCCGACCGGATGGGCTCCAGTACTGCCTCCATTTGGTGGGTCAGGCGCACCATGGGGTCGTATCCCATGGTGGCCGACATTCCCTTCAAGGTATGGGCGGCCCGGAAAATCTCTCGGATGGCCTCCACTTGGGAGGGATCTTTTTCCAAAAGCACAAGGGAGTTATTGAGGTTCGACAGGTATTCTCGCGCCTCAGTGAGAAAAATCTCTTTGTATTCGCCGCTGTTCATGAGGATTCCGGAAGGGCTTTATGTTTTTCAAGGCTATTTTAGATTAAATAGACGCTCTTCTGAACAGATTTAACCGTAGGATTTTCGGCGGTTCTTTAACCCAGTTTGATTAGAAAAGCATTTATTTCTTCAGCCATCTTAGGAAGGGCTAATTGCCGGTCCACAATCCCGGCGTCCACTGCGGATTTGGGCATTCCATAGACCACGCAGCTTTCCGCGTCCTGTGCGAAGGTTCTGCCGCCGACGGCTCGGATGGCCTTCAATCCATCGGTCCCATCCCGCCCCATACCGGTTAAAACCACTCCTAAACAATTCTTGGCCGCCACGGCGGCGACTGATTCCATCATGATGTCGGCCGATGGTTTGACGCCCAAACGGGGCGGCGAATCACTAAAGGCCACGCGGTAACGTCCAGGCAGTCCCTCCAAAACCAAATGCGACCCGCCGGGAGCTACGTAGACGTGTCCGCCTAATAGGGTTTCTTGCCCCTCCGCCTCTGAAATATCGAGGCGGCTGACTTCCGCCAATCGGCGGGCCAAGGCCTTGGTAAAGCCAACTGAAATGTGCTGGACGATCACGTAAGCCACGGAAGAGTTGCGCTGGAGTCGGGAAAAAAGTTCGTTCAGTGCGCGGGGGCCGCCGGTGGAGGAGGCAATGGCTGCGACAAAACGGGCCGGTTTATCCTCTTTGGGGGGGAGGGACCCCTTCGGAAAAATTCCCCTTTTTTCAAGAATAGCGGCAGAGAGGGGCTCGGAAAATACTGAAACCCGTTGACGGGGACGAATGGCCGACGCCATTTTAATCTTTTCGATCAGCTCCCCTTGGATATCCTTCATTTTTTCTAAAGCACGGCCGGCGGGCTTGGCCAGGCAATCCACAGCGCCCAATTCCAGGGCACGTATCGCGGTGGCCGTTCCTTCTCCCGTGTGGCTGGAAAGCATGATCACGGGCGTGGGCCGCTCGGCCATTATTTTTTCCAGCGCCTCAAGCCCGTTCATATTGGGCATTTCCACGTCGAGGGTAACGACATCGGGCTTTAGGGTTTTTGTCTTTTCAACGGCCTCCAAGCCGTTTTGAGCCGTATCCAGGACCAGGACGGAGCCATCCGAATCAGCCAGCATGTCCTGGACCATCTTGCGCATGAAATAGGAATCGTCCACTACCAGCACGCGGACCGCATTAGGTTTTGGAGCAACCATAGAAACCATCCAAAATAAGTTTTGAGCTAACCATAATTTTTAGTCAGTTTCCGATGACACGCCGGAGCGCTTCATGGATGCGGGGCGGTTGAAAGGGCTTGATGATGAAATCCCTTGCGCCTGCCTGGATAGCGTCAATCACCATTCCTTGTTGGCCCATAGCGCTTACCATGATGATCTTGGCGTTAGGATCCATGGCACGAATTTGCTTGACCGCGTCAATCCCGTTCATTTCCGGCATGATGATGTCCATGGTCACGATGTCGGGTTGGACCTTTTGGTAAAGCTCGATGGCCTCCTTGCCGTTAGCGGCCTCGCCCGCGAGTTCAAAGGAATCCCTGAGGATAATCCCCTTGAGGATCGTCCGCATGAAGGAGGAGTCGTCGACGAACATCACCTTAATGGCCAAAGTTTCTTGCCTCCGTAGGGGAATGGGGATCGGGGAGCGCTTTCGCGTCGTCCAATGTTGAAAGTTTCTTCAGGTTGAGCAGAAAAATCAGTCGCCTGTCCATGGGGATAAGACCGTCCAGAAACTCGGCTCCGACGGTCAATATCGGCCCCTGGACCGCCTCGATCGCCGTTTTGGAAAAGCGCAAGACCTCCACTACCTTATCCACCAGGAAGCCCACTATCTGGTCTTGTATTTCGACAATGAGTATCCGCGATTCCTCCGTGCGGTCCACTGGGGGCATTTGGAAGCGTTTTTTTAGATCGATCACCGGAATAATCTTTCCCCTTAGGTTGATGATACCTTCCAAAAATAAAGGAGCCTTGGGCATTCGGGTAATCTCGCCCACGCGAAGGATTTCCCGGACCTGCCGGATGGCCACGGCGGACTCGCAGCCGGCTAATGTGAACACCACCCATTGGGCTTGAGTTGTTTCAGGTTTGGAAAGGCCGGTGGTTTCGGGCTTGGGCAGGCTCATTGAATCCTCTAATCAAATTTTAAATTTCGAGTTATAAATATTGCGCTGGCTGGTTCAGCATTCGTATTTCCACACGCCCATCCTCGAGGTTAAATATCATCGTGCGGCCCCGGTTGCCCCCCACTTGCTCCCCCACAATGGGAATCCCCAGTTCCCCCAGCTTCTGTCGGACGGCGGCCACGTTCCGGAGGCCGATGGGCGCTGCTACGTTTTGGGGAAGGCCCTCAAACATATTGGCGCCGCCCACGATTTTGGCCTCCAATTTTTCCCGCCGTCCGCCCGCCTTTTCGACTTCCGCCGCCAAAACCCCCAGGGCCGTATCTGCGTATTTCCCGAGAGGAGTTGCCAACGGACGGAGCCGGCTGGAAGGCAGCATCACGTGGGCCATCCCGCCGGTTTTGGTTTTAACGTCGTAAAGCGTTACCCCTACGCAGGAGCCTAGGCCGTAAGCCATAAGGCGCTGAGGGCTTTGGGCGACTGTGATTTCGGCGATTCCGACAACCTGGCTGTCATCATCCATTGCCGGAAAGCCCGATGGTTTTAGAAAAGGCGTTGAACAGCTTCCTTAGAGAACCTGTTTCAGGCAGCAGAAAAAAGCTTCCCGTCAACTTTTTATCATTCTCCAAAAATTGGGTCTCAATCACGATGGCGACTTCCTCTTTCTGCTCCAATTCCACCAACACTGTGTCCAGGACGGCTTGAGCCATGTCGATGGCCAGGCCGGGGACTCCGTGGATCATCTGAAGATTCATGAGTCGGAAAAGGGCACTCAGGTAGGCTCCGGTGAGGATGCTTCCCATTTCCTTGATGGCGGATTGACCCATTTCGGAGAGGCGAAAGGGATCGTCTTCCCTTTTACCGACCAGCATGCCGCAAAGTTCCCCGACGCGCTCAAGAGGGAAAAAAACCAAGGCCACGCCACAGATCTCGCCGTAAACCGGCATATGGACTGCGGCAACATTTTGTTCCATGCCTCCTAAAAATGCCGCGATTCTGTCCGTTTTCAAAACCTGGACCTGGGTTACGGACATATCCACGCGGCGGCCTACCATTTGGGAAAGAGCAGTGGCAGCGTTGCCAGCGCCGATGTTTCCAATCTCCTTTAAGGCATCCAGTTGAAAGTCGTTGAAAAGTTCAGCTTCTTGGCCCATGATCATCCCCTAAAACAATTATGAGTTCTACCCTCATTCACCTTGTTAATATAGGGCAGACCGATGAAGGTTATGAGGGCAACACAGTTCACATTTCAGGGTCGGAGACCCTTTTAAAAGGTTGAACTGCATAAGTTTTGAATTGAGGAAGGTTTTTGAACCCATGGTTGAAAAACACCCCTCAACTCAAAACTCATACGGATCTTCGTAAAATAAAAAAATAATAATGAGATCGGTATAGCCCCACAAAACATTAACTTTATTAATGAGATGTGGGACAACGCTTAAAATCCAAAACTAACTTTCAGCCCAGAACTTTCTTCACCGCTTCCAGGACGTTGGAGGGCTGGAAGGGCTTGACGATGAAATCCTTGGCTCCGGCCTGGATGGCTTCCACCACCAGGGATTGTTGGCCCATTGAACTGCACATCAGGATTTTTGCCCCTGGACTCAACTTCATGATTTCCCGGACAGCGTCAATGCCTCCCATTTCGGGCATGATGATATCCATAATAACTAGGTCCGGCTTCAGGGCTTTATATTGCTCGATGGCCTTGGCCCCATTTTCCGCCTCGCCCGCCACCTCATAGCCGGAGCCGACCAGGATATTCTTCAACATCATCCGCATAAACGACGCGTCGTCGACGAGTAGTACACTTTGGGCCACGGCTTCCTCCCACAAAAATCAATTTTTAATTCCTAATTTTAATGATGGAAAATTTTCACGGAATGAAAATTGACCACGATTTAAAATCCACACAGTTTGTCCGTTACAAATGGGGCTTCCAGCCCCAAATTGAAAACTCCGTATCACATAATTTTACTGTTTTTATCGAGCGGTGCCCGATACCCGACAAGGAAATAGGGGCAAAATCCACAATCCAAAATTGTTGTTACAGCGCGTTTTCACCTCGTTCGCCCGTACGGACCCGGATTGCGTCCTCCAGTGGCAGAATAAAGAATTTTCCGTCACCAATACGACCCGTTCGGACCGTGTCCAGGAGCAATTCCACGACTTTCTCCACTTCCTCGTCGGGTAAGGCAATCTCAACCCTCACCCGCGGCTGGTACTGGACCTTGTAGTCCGCCCCCTTGACCGATTCCACTTGGACCTTTTGATAACCATAGCCCGATCCGTCCGAAAGGGTCACGCCCCGAATGCCCGCCTCCCAAAGAACCTTCTTGACCTGATCGATCTTTTTCGGAGGAATTACGCACACCAGGAATCTCATAACACCCTTCCATTCATGGTTTCCGCCGAACCTGTTTTAACCTCAAAACCGGCAAGAATCAAAATAAAAAGCCTGCTGGTTTCGATTCGGAAAATCAGAGTCAATTTACTTGATTAGCTTCGACTTATTCGCGCTGGGCGAAACCTGGAGTTCCTTTTTCCATGCCTGGATCTGCTGGATGGAATCGATGGCCTGGGCGGCCTTCTCCTCCTCCGCGCCGGGGGAATCCATATACTTTTGGTACTCCTCAATGGCTTCATCCCACCAGCTTTTCGACCGATAAACCTGTCCCAGGTGGAAATGAATCTCCGTGAGGTTCGCCTTCAATTCCTGTGTCTTCTTCAGCTCAACCAGGGCCTCATCCCACCACTTGCGCCGGATATAGACTTTGGCCAATTGCAGGTGGGCCTCCGGGAATTTGGGATCGCAGGAAACAGCCTTGGCCAAGACCTTAACCGCGTCGTCCAAGCTCTCCATGTTCAAGTAGACCTCACCCAGGCTGGTCAGGGCCTCACGGTTTTTGGGCGCCAGGCGGACGGTCTCCTGGTACTCCCTCACCGCCTCGGCATACTGGCCGGTGTTTTTGTAAAGGCTTCCCAAATTGAAGTGAAGCGACGGGTTTTCCGGGTCAGCCATAATTTGCTTGATCAAGACTTCAGAGGCCTCTGAGAGCACGTTCTTCTTCTTCATAGCCACGGCCAGGTTGTTCTGGGCCGTCTTGTAGTCGGGTTCGATTTCCACCGCTCGCTTGAAGGCCTCAATGGCCCTGTCGTATTGGCTCAACTTGAAATAAACTACTCCCAGGTTGTTATAGGCTTTGGCATATCGGGGATTGAGCTCGATGGCCTGCTGGTAATGGCGGATGGCTTCTTGGCTCATGCCCGCGTTTTTGTAGGCCACGCCTAAGCTGTTATGGATGATGGGGTTTTTGGGGTCAAACTCCATGGCCTTTTTGTATTCCACGATGGCCTCCTCAAAACGGCCCTTGTCCGCCAGAGCAAGCCCCAGGTAAGTTAGGGCCTCGGCGCTGGAGGCAATGGTAACGTTCAAGTCAATGGCCTGGGAAATCTCGCGAATGGCCTCGTCATAAAGGTTCACCTTGTAGTAATAGACACCCAGGTAGTAGTGGGCCTCGGCGTTTTGTGGGTCGATTTGCAGGGCCTCGCGCACTTCGCGTGTGGCCTTTTCGCTTTCCCCGATTTTGAAATAGGTGACCCCTAATTCAAAATGGGCCATGCTGGATCCGGGAGTGATTTCGATGGCCGTTTGGAATTGACGGGCCGCTTCCGCGGTTTGGTTGAGTTCCCGTAGGGCGATGCCCGCCTGGATGTGGTTCTCCACGCTCTTGGGCGCCAGTTCAATGGCTTTTTGTGACGCGGCCAGTGATTCCTCCAGCATTCCCCGAAGGAGGTAAATCTCGCCTAAGGCCCGGTAAAGTTTTTCCTCGTTGGGGATGGCCTCGATAGCCCGTTTGTACTCCTTGACCGCCTCGTCCAAAAGGCCCTTCCCCTTGTAGGCGGCTGCCAAGCTCAGGTAGGTTTCCACGCTGGAGACGCCCGTAGGCTGGGAAGCCACCTTTTCGGCCATCCTCTCTTCCAAGGTTTTGGGCCGTTCAATCGACAAAAGCGCCTGGGCTCCCTGCCCGAAGTTGGGATTTAAGTCCACGGCCCTCTTAAACTCCCGCTCCGCCTCCTCCAGCATGTTCTTGTCGCCGTACACGAAACTGAGGTTGTAATGGGCGGTGGCGTAATCCGGGTTGAGCGATATGGCTTTTTTAAATTCGATGAGGGCCTCGTTCACCATGGCTTTTTTGTAGTAAACCTCGCCCAAGTTGTTGTGAAGGTCTGCGAAAAAGGGGTTCTTTTCGATGGCCCTTCGGAATTCGGCCATGGCCTCGTCGAACTTACCCAGGCACTTGTAGGCGATTCCAAGGTAATTGCGGGCAAAGGGGTGATCCGGGTTGAGTGAAAGGCATCTTTGGTAGCTTTCCACGGCCTTCTCGAACTGCCCGATGTAGCGGTAGGAATTGGCCAGGTTGTAATGGGCCTCGGGGTCCTGCGGAAACATCTGGACCGACTTTCTGTAAGCTTCAATGGAACGGTCAAAAAGGCCCGTGTGTCGGTTGACGGACTTCAGGTTTTCTTGGGCCTGTTGGTTCTCAGGGTCCACTTCCAGGGCGGTTTTAAACTCCTTGACAGCCTCCGCGTGCATCCCCTTGGAATAATAGAAAACGCCGAGATTGTTGTGGGTGGAGGCGTCTCCCTGGTCGCTGCCATTGGCCATCTCTCGGATGGTCTTGGTTTCAGGTCGAGTGGGCATCGATAAACCTCTTTGAAAGACAGTTTCGAATTATGGGGTCTAAGCACTGAGTTATGGAAATCTATTTGGCCAAAGGTTCAAAACAATCATCAACTCAGAACTCAAAACTTTTGTTAACTTTCTAAAGCTGTTCCACGCCTGGAAGGCGGGAAATCTCTTCCTGCGGTTCTTCCATGCCCGGGGAGAGGAAACGCAAGTCCGCCACGGCGGCAAGTTTGTCCGGGTTCAGGATGGAATAAAGCTCGCCCTTTATTCTACCCAAACAATAAAACAATTCGTTCTTTTTCCCGAAAAGATAGGGTGGAATGGGCTCAATTTGGTCGATCTTGAACCGGGCCACTTCCCGCACCTCGTCCACCCAAAGGACGTAAAGGCGTCCATTATTTTCTAAAACAACGAACCATGTGCCTTTGGGGTCCCGCGGCGCGGAAAGTCCCATGATTTTGTAGAAAGAAAGGAGGGGAAGTTCTTGCCCCCTTAAGGTGTACTCGCCCTCCCAGGGTTCCCGGGGCGGTTCCAGTTTCGTAAAAGAGGCGTATTTAAGCACTTCCCTGACCCGGAAAGTTTCAACTCCATACCATTCCATCCCTGTCCGGAAAGTCAGGGCCATCATGCCCTGAAGGACCTGAAGGATATCCCTCTCTTCCACGAACCCCAAGCGCACAAGGACCTTCCCGATGGGTTCGTGGCTTTTCTTCTGTTCCCCCAGCGCCACCTGGATCTGGCGGTGGGTGATCTTACCGGCTTGGCGCAGGAGTTCGCCAAGGGACTTTTCCTGGGGTTTCATCTAAAAACCTCATTGATAACAAGTTTTGAGTGTTACTGATGTTCGCATTATTGAGTGACACCAACCTCTTTTCCAGATAAAGCGTTTGGTGTCATCCAAATATGTGAACATCAGTAAGTGAATGTTATTTTCCGCAACTCAAAATTCACAATTCAAAATTTTTGGTTAATTTCCTTGGATGATCTTCAGGTTATTTTTCAAAATTTCATTATCCGGATCCAGGACCAGGGCCTTTTCCCAATGAACCATCGCCCGGGGTCGGTCCCCTTTCTTGAGGTAGATGTTCCCCAGCTTGGAGTGGGCCTCGGCGTGGGAAGGGTTCAGGACGGCCAGTTTTTCATATTCCTCCGCTGCGGCGTCGAAATTTCCTTGCCGGTAGTTCAAGTTTCCCAGGTTTTCCAGTATCAACACGTCGTTGGGATTGATGGCCTTGGCGGACCGGTACTCTTCGAGCGCCTTTGACAGGTCGCCCTGTTTGTCGTAAATGTAGCCCAGCACATTGTGCACGCTGGCGTCGTGAGGATTGATTTCCATGACCTTCCGGTACATTTGGATGGCCTCCTCGTGGTGGCCCCGTCCGGCGTGGATCATGCCCATCTTCAAGTAAACTTCGGCATTGCTCGGGTTCCTTTGGCGGGCTTGCTTCAGGACCTCCAAGGCTTCGTCATAGCGTCCCAGCGACATATAGGCCTGCCCCAGTTTCAAATGGACCTCGGGCTCGTTGGGATTGATCTTCAGGGCCTGCAGGTATTGGGTGATGGAGGCCGCGTATTCCCCCCGCTTCAAGTAAGCATTTCCCAGGATGGCATAAACCGCGGCATGCCGGGGATTGATGATCAGCGCCCTTTCGTAGGCCGATATGGCCCCGTCGAGCTGTCCGGCCTGCTCATGGGCGAATCCCATTTTGAAGAAAATCTCGGCGTTACTGGAGTTAATGGAGATATATTTTTGGTACTGTCCGACTGCCACGGCATATTGGCCCATTTTGGAATAAACGTTGCCTAAGTTATTGTAAAGACCCGCGTCCCCCGGGTTCAGCTCGACGGCTTTCTTAAATTCCTCGATCGCCTCGGCATACTTCCCCTGGACTTCCAAGAGGAGCCCAAGTTTGCAATGGGCGTTCAGGTTCATGGGATTGAGCTCCAGGCACCGGCGGTAATGGGATTCCGCCTCACCGTAATTTCCCACGTTGGTGCAAAGCCCTCCCAATTGGAACAAGATTTCCCCGTCGGAAGGGCTTAATTCCAACGCTCGTTTAAATTCCACGATAGCGTCCTCATAACGCCGGGAAAGAGAAAAAGCGGTACCTAGGTTGATGTGGTCTTGGGCCTTGTCCATAAATTCCTCATCCAAAAACGAATATTGGGTTGCTTGCTCTGTGCTTTCAGAAAAGTTTTTTGCGTTTGACCGCGGACTACCAACTATCGAATGCGAACTGTTTTTTAAAGGTACGTTTCATTGATCCGGGGCAGCACTTGGTAGATGCGGTGTTTCACGTCCACGCAGTGGTAAAATCGCCGAGCGGGCCCCAAAAGTGTTTCGGTTAGCCCCAGGACCAAATATCCTCCAGGCGACAGGACCTCGGCGAAACGCTCGTAAAGCTTCTGCTGCTGGGGTGCCGTGAGATAAATCAATAGGTTCCGGCAAAAGATCAGGTGAAAGCCGGATAAAACCGGTTCCCAGTCCCCCAGCAGGTCGTGCACCCTGAACCGGATGGGATGTTTGAGCTCCTGGAACGCCTGCGCCTTCGGCCCTGCCATTCTCAACCAACGGCCCGCCAGGACCCGGGGCAGCCGTTGGACGGCCTCCGCCGGATATTCCCCCTTTTCGGCTGCCTTCACGCTGGACGCGTCAATGTCCGTGGCGAAGATCTCAAATGAAAGATGGGGCATCCCAGCTACCCACTCCTTTAACAGGATGGCCACCGAATAGGCTTCTTCCCCCGTGCTGCAGCCGGCGCACCAGACCTTGATTTTCCCATAAGGGACCTTGGAAAGCCTCGGCAGTATCTTCTCCTCGACCGCCTTGTAGACCGGAGGATCCCTGAAAAACTCCGTGACGTGGATCGTGAGGCGGTCCAGCAAGTGGGAGGGTTCTAGGCGGTCCTTTTCCAAAAACCCCAAATAGTCCCGGTAGGTGGCCAAACCCGTCGCTCTCATCCTTACCGCGACGCGGCGTTTAATGTAGTTGGGTTTGTAACGGTGCCCGTCGAAGCCCTTCGCCTTCAACAAGAACGAAAGGATTTGGTGAAAATTTGGGTCTTCCTCGCTCTTTGCAGCCATCGCAAAATTCAGTTATGAGTCTTGAGTTGCGAGCAGTGAGTTTAAGGATGTTTTTGAACCAAAGGCTCGAAAAACACATCCATAACTCAGAACTTCGAACTCCCAACTCAAAACCGCCTCTCAGGGTTGGTAATCGGCCTCGAAACCTTTTAGGATCGGTTCGCTGTTGTGGAGGATCCGGGCCGTGGAGCAATCGGGCCCGGCGAAAATGACCTGGATTTCGCCCACGAGGGGACGGATCGGTTCCTGAAGCAGGCCGGTTTCGAGCACCTTTCTCAGCTGGAAGGTCTGTCCCTCGACGACTCCTTTCCGTGTACCCGCGGTCAGGAAGATAAAATCTTCCTCGTTGTATGATTGTTGCCCAGCTTCTTGTGTGCCTCCTGCCACGAAACAAGTCACGGGGTGGGCCGGAAGGGGCTTTTTGGCCTGGGCTTGCTTCCACCTTTGGATTTCAGTGTCGTAAGCTTCTACCTTGTCGCCCTCCTTGAAAGGAGAGAAAGACTGGACCACTTCCACTTGGTAGCGCTGCCTTTGGACGTCCACCACCTTCACAATGGCGAGGTTCTGAACTTGGAAGCCTAAGGCGCCCGAATGCGGTTCTTCCAGAGGTAGATCGGCCCGGTAAACCACCAGCAGGTCGTCGGGGGACAGCTTGATCTGGTCCGAATCCGTTTCGATGTAGGTGCGCTTGGCCGTGGAATAGCTGAGATTGTAGTCGAAACTGCCGATAACGTGCGCGATGGGGGAAAGCCGGTCAGGGTTAGTAATGTAACCCGCCTTGACGAAATAATAAAAACCAACGTTGTCGCTAATCCGCACTCGATGGAGGGCGGGCGCCGCTTCGAAGGCGACCCCTACCGTAGTGCCTCCCGAAGTCGTGGCAGAGGCGGGCGAGGTGGGTACGGCTGTCGGCGGGGCCGAAGCGGGGGACGCCGTGGAAGTCATGGAAGGGGCCGTCGAGGCGCCAGGCGTCGCCGGGGCCGCGATGTCCTCGTCCTCTTGTTCCACTTCAATGGTGGCGGCCCGTAAGGGCGGGGCCGTCAAGGATGCCGCCACCAGCGCGGGCAACACCACATTGATCCACCACCGCCGATTAATGGGCATAATTCACCTCATCCTGAATTTGTTTACCCTTGGAGCACCACTCCGTCTGGCCAGAATATTGGTTGAAAAGGATGTCCAAATACGTTTGGGCCTGCTTCTTGACGCCGACGATGTCGGTGTCATTGAACTTGTCGTAGGCCGTGTAATACATCGCCGGGGCGCAAAGCTCCCCCCGCTCGGGATATTGTTGGTACAACATCCAGTAAAGCGCTTGGGCCTTGTCGTCATTGCCCAGGACGTCGCACCACCGCGCGGTTTTGTACAAAATATCGGGTGCGTCGGGATCCGTGGGATGGTCCTTCACCCATCCGACGGCCTGGTCGGCCACCATTCCCGAATTGAGCACGACGATAAAGATGATTCCTAATAGGACTACACCGACGATCAGGTTGCGCATCATATTGTCGCTGGACTTCATCCTCTATCTCCTCCTGCGCGGGAAATGTCAACTGATTTTGGAAAAAATGCCGCTCAAGGTGTTCTTCTTGATCTTAGCCTCTTCGATCCGTTTTTGGGCCCTTTCGTTGGAGGGGTCCAGCTCCAGGATTTGGCTCCAAATGCGGATAGCCTGGTCCATCTGGTTGGCGTCGAAAAACTGCTTTCCCTCCGCATAAAGTTTCTCGGAGGTTTGCTGGATGGCGGACTTCAGGGCCGCCATTTGCTGGAGGGCCTCCGGGTGCCCGGGAGAAAGCCGGATGACCTTGGTGAATTCCTTTTGGGCCGCCGCCAGGTCTCCCGCCTGCTGGAGCCTCAAACCTTCCTGGAAAAATTCGGAAACCTGTTGTTCCTGCATTTGGGACGATTTTTGGTAATAGGCGTTTAAATAGGCGTTTCCATCCGCCCTGGAAAGGGCTTTTTTGAAAAAGTCCATGGCGGTTTGAAAGTCGCAGCGCACGTAGCTGCGCACCCCTTGCTCGAAAAGGTTAAGGATGACTTGTTTTTCCGGATTTGCGTCGATGCCGTCCACGCCGAAGGACAACAATTTGGCCGTGCCCTGCTGGAGATAATTGGCCACCTCGGCCAGCTCCGAGTTGATCTCGTGAGCCTTGTTCCAAGCCACCAGGGCCCCCAGCAAATCCCCCGCCTTGTAAAGTTCGATGGCGGACTGGTTCAAGGTATCCGCTTTGGTCCTGGCCTGGTCTTTTTGGACGGCGATCTTGAGGTTTTTTTCCAGTTCCCGCACTTGCTCGTTTTCCGGGTCCAGGACAAGGGCCTGTTCAACCTGGGAAAGCGCGCCCGCCAGGTCGTTTTGCTGCTGCGCCGAAAGGGCCGCCTGGTAGTACTCCCTCGCGCGTCCACGGTTTTCCAATTCCGCTTGGATCGACTTGAGGTAGGCCTGGGCCTGCTTATTGTCGGGGTCCACTTCCAAGGCTTTCTGAAACTCCAGGATGGAAGCCTGGTGCTTGCCTTCGCGGTAAAGTTGCAGGGCTGCTTTGATGTTGCCGGAAGCGTCCTTCTTCTTCTCGGTTTGGTTGTCCATTTCCCTCAAGCGGGCCATCAGGGCGTTACCTTCCTTGTGGTCGGGAACCTCCTGCAAGATGCGTTTCAGTTCCGCGCGGGCCTCCTCATAGCGCCTCTTTTCGTAGTACTCTTGCGCCCGTTTTAGCCAGCCGGCCAGGCGCTCTTTTTGCTGCGCGTTTTCCATCTGGGAAATGAGGGATTGGGCCGAGGCCTTGGAGGAGGAAATGCCCTTCAACCCCAGGTCGATTTCCGAGGGCGAGGAAGCCTGTTCCATGGCGCTTTCCTTGGTGATAAAGCCTTTTTTCACCAGCTGGATGAGGGACTGGTCGAAGGTTTGCATGCCGTACTGGCTTTGCCCCTCGGCGATGTATTGGCGGATGGAGGAAATTTTTCCCTCGGCGATCAAGGATTTAATAGTGGGTGTCACGATCATAATTTCGGCTGCCGGTACCACTCCCACGCCGTCCGCCTTGTTCACCAAGCGCTGGGATATGACGGCCCTCAAGGTGCCTGAGAGTTGCACACGAACCTGGTTTTGCTGCTCCGGCGGGAAGAAGTCCAGGATGCGTTCGATGGTCTGGATAGTGTCCATCGTATGGAGAGTGGAAAGCACCAAATGACCCGTTTCCGCGGCCGTGATGGCGGCCTGCACCGTTTCAACGTCGCGCATTTCACCGATGAGGATGATATCCGGGTCCTGCCGCAGGACATACTTGAGGGCGGACTTGAAACTTTCCGTATCCAGGCCCACTTCCCGCTGGGTGACGCTGCATTTCTTGTCCGGATGGACGAACTCGATGGGATCCTCGACCGTCACGATATGAGCCGCCCTGTTGGTGTTCATTTCGTTGATCAGGCCCGCCAGGGTGGTGGATTTGCCGGACCCAGTGATGCCCGTCACTAGGATCAGGCCCCTTTGCTCCATAGCGATCTGTTTCAAGACCGCCGTGGGCATGTTGATGTCCTCGATGTTGGGGATGCGCTGGGGGATGACCCGCATGATGATTTCCGGCAGGCCCCTCTGCCACATGGCGTTGGTCCTAAAGCGGGCCAAACCCTCCACCGCATAGGCCAGGTCCACCTCCCTGCGTTCCTCGAAAAACAGGCGCTGCTGCTTCTCATCCATGAGGTAGGAAGCCACTTCGGCCAGTTCCTGGGGGGTCAAAGCAGTATCGCTTTGGGGGGTGAGGTCGCCGTCAATACGGAAAAGGGGGGGCGATCCAGCCTTTAAATGGACGTCCGAGGCCTTTTTGCTGACCATGGAATTGAGGATTTCTTGCAGGTCCATCTTCCCTCGCGAAGGGTCTAAACGCCGGATGAGACCGAAGCATTATACCAACAGGAAGGGCTTAAAAATCGAATTATTACTGTTTTAGCACGCTCAACTGCTCGGCGTAATAACGGTAGATTTGCTCCGTGGACCGGTCAAGTTGCGGGTCCAGTTCAAAGTCCTCCAGGCCCCTTAGCCTCTCCTTCTCCATTCCTTGAAACGTCTTCTTGGAGGCTTCCAGGGGGGATAGACGTCGTGGCTGCCACGCGTAAACCAAGCCGCGGGGCATCCAGGCCCCTGGCATTTTCTCCAAGGCCGGTTCAAGGAATTCCCGGCCTAAGGAATAGAAAAGCGGGTGGGCTGGCCAATCCCGGGCCAAGG
The DNA here is from genome assembly GCA_030038835.1 of candidate division FCPU426 bacterium. Lineage (GTDB taxonomy): Bacteria > Oederibacteriota > Muellerivitia > Muellerivitales > Muellerivitaceae > JAJPJW01. The sequence goes on along the minus strand of JASHQZ010000055.1, from coordinate 1,675 downwards.
CGTTGAGCCTGTCCTGGAACAGGGGCGAGGAATCCACGGGTTTCAAATCGGCGGATTGGTTTGCCAGCTGTTTCCATCCCCATCCGTGGTAGAGGAACACCGAAGGCTCGAAAACCACGTCGGGCCTTTTCCCCTCGGCGTAACGCTCATACCAAATAGGCATCACATAGTGGTCCCCGTCGGCCAAAAGAACGGCTCCCCGTGGCAGGCTCATCAGGACGTTCGTTCCAAAATCCTCTGCCAAGGTGTAACGGCTTTTATCCTCGGCTTGGAAAACATGCGCAAACCACCCGGCGGAGGCCAGGCCCAGGAATCCAGCTAAAACGACCCCCGCTTGGAGGGTGGGCAGCTCCTCTTGGAGGCTTCGCAAGGCGACGAATCCCCATAAGAGCGCCAACCCTGAAAGGGATACCAGATAGCAAGGGATGAGATAGGTATTGTACGACTCGTGAACGGCGAAGACGCCCAACAAAACTGGGAAGAAAAGTGCGCAAGAGCCATAAAACAGGTTCCGGTCCCTTTTCCCCAAAAGAACCAGTCCGATCAGGCTCGCGACCACAAAACCCGGTAGCCAATCCGCGAAGCCGGTTTTTACCATTTCCTTGGCTGACGAGAGATAAAAAGTTCCAGCTTGAATCCAATGCTCCAAACCCTCCACCAATCGGCGTGAAATCACCCAATCAAATAAAGGCAGGTTGGTGGGATAACCCCAACAGGGTTCGCAATTCAACCTGGCCCGAAAAGGAAGGTAGAGATAGGGGGATAGGCCAATAACAACAAGGCCAGCCCCCAGAAGGAGGGTCCGTCCCCGCCACCGTTGGCGCCTCTGGAGGGTCCAAACCGCCAGGAAAGGAATCCACAACACGAGTGTTTGCCAGTGGTTGGCCAATCCCACCGCCCACAAAAACAATACCGCCCACCACGGCCGGTCATCCTCCGGATGCTGTTGCTGGAAGACGTAAAGCCGTACCGCCGCCGTCGTCCAAAAGAGTGTCAAAGTGTAAATGCATCCCTTGGCCGTCAGGCTTTGGGCGAAAACGCCTCGGGACGATATAAAGACGACCCCCAAGGCCGCCAAAAGGATTTCCCGTGTCCAACCCTTCTCCAACCGGCCCGAACCAAGCTGGGAGTAATCCCAGTTCCGCGCGGCATTCAACGTGAAAAAAAGGGAAAAAAGGGTTAAGACCGCAGAAAAAAGGTTGAGCCGGAAAGCCACGGTCCCGATGGGGATTAGAACCACTAAATGCCCGAGGAGGTCGAAAAAGGGATAACCGGGTGGATGGGGCAAGCCCAGGTTATAGGCCGCCGCAGCCATTTCCCCGCTGTCGTCGGCCATGAGCCCGGGGTTCTGGGCCCAAAGCAGGATTTGCCAAAGCAAAAGGAAATATCCCCCCCAAACCCAAAGCGAAAGTTGAGTGGAACTGACATGTTTGGATTTGCCGTTGGAAGGCATGATTCATTTTAATGCATGCCGACCCTATACAAAGGCCCTTATGTGGGTCGGTATGGCAGTGATTCCCTGGGCCTATCCGTCCCTTGGCAAATGGCCGTAAGCTGTCCAGGCCCTTAAAACCGCAGCGTCCCTCAACCCCCAAAACGCCGAAATTTACAAACAATTGGGCAGGGCCTATGAGGGGGAGGGGCAAAAAGGACTGGCCTCTAAAAGCGAGGCCAA